>JBJOLO010000816.1:0-8900 GCA_046045565.1 Planctomycetota bacterium
CATCAACATCGGTTGCCTATCCGTTTTCTAGCGGCCTTGGTGCTCGTGGCCGGCATGGTTGCGTGCAACAACTCGGTGTCATTGGCTGATGACGCGTCGTCCCGCGTCATGACATGGACGCTGCGGGATGAATTCCGCACGGGAGCCGGTCGCGAGAACCCGAACCGCGACCATGCAGATCAGCCGACGTGGCACTTCTTGCGCACGAACTCCTCGAACGGACCCGTGGAATCGCGACAGTGGCTGCGCGATGGCAAGTATGTCCCGCTGGGTGATGCGGGAGAGCAACTGTTTGGTTCGCCGATGGATGGTTGGGCTTATCAGGCCGCACCGCCGCTCGCGCCGCTGGTCGGGCGACTGTCCGCGGAGTACGACGTAGGCCTGAAGTTCCAGCCGGGTGACTTGCTTCTCGCACCGGGTCCGGACCATGCGGTGGTCATCGCATGGCGCAGTCCGGTGGCCGGATCGCTGGAAATTCAGGGGCTGTTCGAGCATGCGCAATCCTGTTGCGGCGTGAATTCGCGAGTCAACTGGTACGTGGAACGCGGCCCGTCGCCGGACGTGACGCAAGGCCGCACGTTCGCGCGACTCGCCGCCGGTGAATCCGATTATGGAACACCGACACAAGCCGGTGCATTTCACATCCGCGACCAGCAAATCCAGCCGGACGATTTTTTCTACTTCATCGTCGATGCTGCTGCCGATGGCACGGCCACGCCCCACCATGGCGACGGAACGCGATTTTCCGTCACGTTGACCGTCCGCGATGCGAAGCTGCCCCCGCTGCCCTCGTTTGAAAAAGAAATCCTGCCCCTGCTCGCGCGGAAATGCCATGACTGTCACGGCGAAGGGGCTCAAGAATCGAAACTCGACCTGCGAACGCTTTCGGAAATCCTGCGAGGCGGCGAGAGCGGTCCGGCGTTGGTCCGAGGTGAACCGCACAACAGCCTGATCGTCGACCTGATCGCCAAAGGACAGATGCCGCCGGGTGATGGAGAGAAGTTCACGGTCGCAGAGCTTGCCATGCTACGACGCTGGATTCAAGCCGGCGCGCCGGCTGAAGAAGCGATCGTGCCGCTACCGCTGCATTCCCAGGTATCCGATCAAGATCGCAGTCACTGGGCATTTCAGCCGCCGCGGAAAACGGCCGAGCCGAAAGTGCGCGATGCCGCTCGTGTTCGGACGCCGATCGATTCGTTCCTGCTCGCCAAGCTGGAAGACAAAGGGCTAACCTTCTCCGCCGATGCAGACCGGTACGTCCTCATCCGCCGAGCCTACTTCGACTTAATCGGCTTGCCGCCCGACCCTGCCGCGGTCAAGGCGTTCCTCGAAGACACACGGCCCAACGCCTACGAACTCCTGATCGAACAGCTACTCAAGTCGCCTCACTACGGCGAACGATGGGGAAGACATTGGCTCGATGCAGCAGGTTACGTCGATGGCAAACTGGATAACGACCTTGGCACGATCTACCCCAACACGGGCATCTGGCGATATCGCGACTATGTCATTCAATCTCTCAACGAAGACAAGCCCTTCGATCGTTTTCTCACCGAGCAACTGGCCGGCGATGAATTGACTGACTGGCGCGGGGCGGCAACCTTCGACGCTAATACCCGCTCGCTCCTTGCCGCTACCGGATTCTTGCGAAACGTCGATGATCATACCGACTTTCCGCAGTATGGAATCGAGAAGCGTTACGAAGTCGTCAACGAAACGATCGACATGTTCTCGACGGCGGTGCTCGGGTTAACGCTGGAATGTTGCCGCTGCCACAATCACAAATACGATCCGCTGCCGCAGCGCGACTATTACCGCTTGATGGCCTGCTTCGAGCCGGCATTCAACGTCCACGCATGGAAGCCGCCGAAGGAACGATTCCTGGCTGATGTATCTCCGGCGGAACGTACGGCGATCGATACACGCAACGCAGAAATGGACCGGCAGATTGCCGACTTGGCGAAAGCGGAATCATCCCTGCGCGAAGCGGTTCGCAAACGACTCGCCGATTCCCAATGGGCGATGATCCCCGAGCCCATCCGGGCGGACGTCAAGCAAGCACTCGAACTCGCAGCCGACCAGCGCAGCGATATTCAAAAGTATCTGGCAACAAAATTTGAGGCGGTGCTCAAGATCACGGATGCCCAAATTCATGCAGCGTTGAATGAGACCGAGCAAGCGACACTGCAAGCGAACACAGCACAACGCGAGAAACTGAACGCAGAGAAAAAAACGTACGGCACGATTCAAGCGCTGTGGGATATCGGGCCGGTGCCGGTATCGCACGTTCATCGACGCGGCAATCCGAAAGCGCCCGGCGTGTTGGTCCAACCGGGATTTCCGCAAGTGTTAACACCTGCCAACGCACCGGCGATCGCCGTGAACCGTGACGATTCGAAAAGCGAAACCAGCGGGCGACGATTGGCACTCGCCCGGTGGCTCACCCAAGCCGATCATCCGCTGACGGCGCGGGTTTTTGTGAATCGTGTCTGGCATCACCATTTCGGACGCGGAATCGTTGAAACGCTCGGCAACTTCGGGCGGTCCGGGAGCGGGCCAAGTCATCCCGAACTGCTCGATTGGTTGGCACTCGACTTCGTCGAGCACGGGTGGAGCATGAAGCGACTGCATCAACAGATCATGCTATCGACCGCTTACCGGCAGTCGTCGCGCCGTCCAAACGCGAACACCGCAGCCGCAACGCACGCCGCAAAGACCGTGGAGGATCGTCCGGAGTCAGCTGGCGAGCAGCTTGATCCTGACAATCGCTTGCTGTGGCGGATGAATCTGCGTCGACTAGAAGCCGAGATCGTGCGCGATGCGATCCTGGCAACCGCCGGTTCGCTCGATCGCACTGCCGGCGGACCTCCGGTCGAAATCAGCAGTCCCGCCGACGGGCTATCGGAGGTGAAACCGGCTCCGACGCCGACCAGCGCGAATCGACGAAGCGTCTACCTGTTCGCCCGTCGCGTTTATCCCCTGAAGTTTCTGGAAATCTTCGACGCTCCCATCATGCCCGTGAATTGCACGCAGCGGATGAATTCTTCAACCGTCTTGCAATCGCTGGCACTGATGAACAGCGAGTTCCTGCTGGCCGAGGCAAGCCGCATGGCATCCCGCGTCGCGGAATTTAACCGTGAGGAGACACGCAGTCAGGTCAAGTACGCATTCTCGATCGTGTTCTCGCGCGAAGCGAGCGACTCGGAGTTAACGAACAGCTTGGCTTTTTTGGACGAGCAGCGGCGCGGATACGAGTCGATGGGCATCGCGACGGACAAAGCACGGCAAGCATCTCTAGCCGACTTTTGTCAGATGTTGTTGGCGTCAAACGAGTTTTTATACGTGGAGTGATCGGGCGATGCAGGTATCTCGACGAGCTTTATTGCAATCGATCGGGGGTGGATTCGGCGCTTTGGCGCTGGCCGATCTGCTGCCGTTCGCGCATGAGTCATCGATGGCTAGGGGCGCTGATTCACGCAGCGGCGGCAATGCGCTCGCCCCACGCTCAGGCCATTTTCCGGCGAAGGCCAAGGCGGTGATTCAGCTCTGCCAGAACGGCGGACCATCGCAGATGGATCTCTTCGACCCGAAACCCGAGCTCTCAAAACGAAACGGTCAGCCACATCCGGAGCAAGTCGAAACATTTCAACTCGGTAACAAGAACGTGCTGCTCGGGACGCCGTTTCAATTTGCCCGACACGGTCAGAGCGGCATGGAGTTTTCTGAATTGATTCCGCATCTGTCGTCGGTCGCCGATGATTTGTGCCTCGTGCGTTCCATGTACACGGAGAACAATAATCATCCGTTTGCTCTGAATATGTTACAGACCGGCAAGACCTTTAACGGTCGGCCGGCGATGGGATCCTGGATTGGCTACGCACTGGGTACCGAGAATCAGGATCTGCCTTGTTACATCGTGCTCCGCGATCCGGCGGGATACAACACATCGGGCAAGATGGTATGGTCGAGCGGCTGGCTGCCGGCGGTGTATCAGGGTACCGAGTTCAGTTCGAATGGCACGCCCGTGCTGCATTTGAATCCTGCCCGGCCGGTGTCGGCTGAAGCGCAGACGAGATCGCGGAAGTTTTTGCAGGCCCTGAATGACAGCCACTTGCAGGTCCACCCGCGCGAATCGGAACTGGAGGCCCGGATCCAGAACTTCGAACTCGCCGCACGCATGCAGCTGACCGCCACCAGTGCGCTTGATTTGTCCACCGAAACGGAGGCGACTCGCAAGCTGTACGGCTTGGACAATCCTGCCACCGCCGGTTACGGAACGCGTTGTTTGATGGCGCGACGATTGGTGGAGTCCGGTGTGCGGTTCGTCCAGGTTTTTCCGCCACTCGACCCGTCCTTCCAACCCTGGGATAACCATTCAAATCTCAAGAATGACTTGCGTAAAATCTGTGACCATGTGGATCGTCCCAGCGCCGCGCTGATTACCGATTTGAAACAGCGAGGGCTACTCGACGACGTCATCGTGTTGTGGACAGGCGAATTCGGTCGATTGCCAATCACCGAAGGGTCTGACGGTCGAGATCACAATCGCCATGCGTTCAGTCTGTTACTGGCCGGTGGCGGCTTCAAGGCGGGTCACATCCACGGCGCAACCGATGAGTTCGGTTATCGCTCGATCGAGAAGCGAGTAAGCGTCTCTGACTTGCACGCCACGCTCCTGCAACAACTCGGCATCGATCACCGCCGCCTCAGCTACCTCCACAACGGCCGCCCCGAACGACTCACCGACCCCGACGTCACCGGCGCCACTGTCGTAAGCGACTTGCTGGCATGAAATGGTCGATCGTCATTGAGTGCGTTTTCACACAGAGACACCAAGACACGGGGAACTTTTTTTGAATTCGAGGCATGCGTCAACGAGTCCGTCGAGTACGCCAACTGCATGCGAGCAAACTTGATCTCGCGTTGCATACGTCTCCTGTGGCATCTAGCCCCAGGAGACGAAATGCGGACGAGTACGGTTAGCGGACAGGAGCAGGACGACGCGTTTGCCGTCCGTGAAATAGGGATCTCCGGTCAGGTTGTGTCGGGGACTCGAGCTCTCGCACTCGCCGACTCCTTCGACGTATCCGACGGCTTTCAGGTGCTCGGCCTTGAGCAAATCCTCGACCAGATAATCGCGGGCTTCATCCACTTCGGGATCGATCCGGTGCGTCGTGAGGTTCCAGGCCTTGGTCGTGAACCGGACACCGATGTCGCGACTGATCTGCCCGATCCAGACAGGCTGTCCCCGGAACTGCAACGTCGTCAACCATAATCGCAGATGCAGGCGTTCGTTGATCGAGTGACGAATTCGTTGAAGCGCGACGTCCTGGCTGCGACCAAGTAAATACAACGGGCTGACCGGCGAATACCGATACTCCTTCCCGCGCAGGAACGCCTGGACCGTCTTCCAGCATGTTTTCAACGAGATCGTCTCGGTTTCGTCCCAACGCGAGACGAAGCTGGTGAGCAGCGTTGGGAAATCTCCGATGACCACAAGATTCGCCGGATCGCCTGACCGGGTACCATGTCGATTCGTGGTGGCCGCGGGCAGCTTGTGCAGTCGTTCGGCCAGTTTCTTTTCGTCGCAATCCTCAATTGCCTGACTGGCCAGGATCTGGCTGAAGTCGCGCTTTAAATAGTCGACTGCGATGCCGGGGACGGGAATCGAAAAGACGAGATCGATCGCCGGATGATGATTCAGTACCGTGGCGTCTGCGCCTTGCGTTTTTTCAGCCGCATAAAGACACACATGGAACACTTTGGTTCCTGAATCGAGCTGCGTAAATACGAACCCTTCGGCCTCGCTTTGAGGCTCAATTGGTCGCAGTCGAAACGCGCGCGCGCGGAAATAGTCGTCGATGCGACGGTTCGCCCGGTATGCCGTGTACAGTTTCGACGGCAGGATCAGTAAGAGGAAATGGTAGAACACAAACCCCAGCAGCCCGAACGCGGACAGTCGCTTCAGGATCGAGAAATGATTCAATGCGGCCGCTTCCAGCGGCGTGTAGTAGTTCGGATCGATGCCCGTGATCTGCAACCGCAACGGCTTATCACTCCGGTTCACGATCCGGAGGAACAAGGGCTGAATTCCACGACGAGCCAACGGCAGGCCGAAAGTCCGCTCGCTGTCTGTCGCATCAAGCACCGCGGCGGTGACCTGAGCCAATGGATGTTCTTGCTGTTCGGCTCGCTCCAAAAACGATGAGCAATCGGGATCCGGCGAGTAGGTGGTAAGAAAAAGCCTGCGGAGAACGGTTCCAAGGAGACCAAACACGTGAGCCACTCGATGAAAAAGTATCGGAATTCCCCAGCCAATCCGGCTTGATTTCGCAACGATTCGCTGACGATTGGCTGACGATGGGCGACAGCGGTTTTCGCTTTGCGACACGATTGCGTTCGCACCGGCCTGAGCAGGATTGTACCAGATTGAACCCTGCGCGATCGGGCTCATTTCTCTCGGTCACCCCAAGATGGGACACTCGACCATCGAGTCATGTACTCAGGGAGTTGGTGTGCTTCATGCATGGATCGTGATCCGCTGCGATTTGGATCGTGATTGGTGTACTCCTGCCGCGGAACCGAGTACCTTGATGCTCGAACTCCGTTGTCTCAAGGTGTGCACTCCGAGGTTCTCATGATGCATTCTTCACTGAGCTGTCGCAGGCCGGGACTTCTGATATGGATGATCGCTCTTGCGATGTCTCCCGCAACGATCTCTTCCGAGGATCGAGCGCCTGAGATCCGGATGGGAACACCGACGCTGCTCGGCGCATCCGGTTTGTCAGTGAACGGCCAGATCCACTCGCACGGAGTGCCGACCAGCTGGTATATCGAATATGGTGCAACCGCCGAGTACGGGTACAAAACCGAGCCGCAGCCGATCCCGCCGAAACTGGCATCCTACTTCCGCGAATCGTGGGATGAAGGCTGGAATGGATGGAACAGCTGGTGCCCGAAACGACTGCACTTCAAGGACGGCGGCGCGAAGAACGGGTTCATCCGTTACGAGGGCAGTCCGCGTGATGACCATAATCACGACGACGGTGTCGGCACGGTTCACCTCACGCCGTACATGTATCCGGGCAGCGTCAGTTTGAGTGCGAACGCGCCCAGTGCGTATCTCGCGGGGGGCGATCCCGATTTTCGCGATGCGTGGATCACGCAATCGGTTCGCGGCGTGAACTGGCGACCGAACGGGACCGAATTGATGTGGTGGTCGCAGGCTCAACGCAATCTGGAAGTCAACCCCGACGACAACACGCTGGGTCCGAATTTTAAACACCCGAACTGGAGCTACACCGGCACGAATCTGACCGACCTGCTCGACAGCGGCAAGTGGGAAACCATCCGTTACCGGCTCCTCAACGACACCAACTTCTGGAGCTACTGCGGAAACAATCGAGGCGGAACGGCCTATGACGCGTACTGGTCGATCAACGAAACCCAGCGGCATTTGAATCTCGATCTGTTTCATATGGTGATGTTTGTTGATACAAACCATCGGCCGACCGGAGCCATTGATTTCGACGAGTTCGAAGTCGCCTATCACAACTATTCGCTGGTTTATCCGTCGAACGGCGGCAAGTTGGCCTCGTTTCCGCCCGGATCGAGCGACGATCCGGGGTGCCTGACCGATGGCTGGCGTCACGGCGAAGGGAAGACTTGGAAGAGTGCCGCAAATCCGACTGCTCCGCAGGAATTTGTTTTCGAGTTTGCCGCGCCGGTCACGATCGACAAAGTGCAGTTGCACCAGCATCCCACGGCGCCAAGTCGGGAAATCGAGGTGCTGACAACGTTGGACGGTAAGCAATGGAATCCGCTGGTGAGCGGCGAGATCCCGGAATCGCATCCGCATGGGTTCAATTACTGTTTCCTGCTCAAGAAGAAACTCCAGGCTCAAGCAACGCAGGTCAAAGTGCGAATTCTCTCGGGGTACAAGGCCGACCATTGGGGACTGGGTGAAATCGAATTCTTCGGCTCGGGGGCCGCGTACACACCGGACGACGCCTGGTTCCATGTAAACATCGATTTGCTCCATCTGAAGCCGGGTGAAACGATCCATTACCGTTTGAAGGCAGCGAATGCCAACGGAACGATCTCGGGTCCCGATCAGCAGTACCAAATGCCGCTCGATGCGAAGCCCCACGTGATCACCGGCCCGGCGAGCCGCTTGGCGCATGGCTCAGCGAAAGTCGAGGGTCGGCTGAATCCGATGGGCAACAAGACGGAGTTCTATTTCGAGTACGGTCCAACGACCGCTTACGGTCAGAAATCAACGCCGCGCTATGGCGGGCTGCAGATCACGCCGCGCTTGGCATTCGAGCGTTTGAGCGATCTGGAGCCGGGTACCGAATACCATTTTCGCCTGGTGGCGGTGAACGAAGCAGGCACGAGTTACGGTGCGGATGGAACGTTTGTGGCGAGGTGACAATCAGGTCTTCCAGCGGCACCAAGATCGTGGCAGCGAGGAAGAGGAACGCCACGGGGATCGCAAACAGTGCGCAGCACAAAAGCTTGGTTGGATTGCTTAGGACGAAAGTGAATGGAGCACGAGCGTCCATGCGGCGAATGTGCAACTTGGACGCGCGATCCTTGCCGATACGCAGACGGGGCGGTCCGTTTTCTTACGGCAACTGTCGGACTTCGACGTAGTCCACATCGTAATAATAGCGAACGTTGCTTTTCGAATTCCGCGCGGGGCTGAGGCTGGAGCTATAGGCGTCAGTCCAACCGGAGGCCGGCGCCCAGAAATTCAGGCGCACGGGAGTGTCTCGCTCCGGCTGCGCTTTTTCCGACCACGCTACCAGTTGATTGTCGATGAGCCATTCGGTGCGAGGCAATGCCGTCGCGGTGCCCGGCAGCCAGCGTATCACGTACGTGTGCCACTGGTTCACGTC
>JBJOLO010000017.1:0-7218 GCA_046045565.1 Planctomycetota bacterium
CAGCAACGCATAATTCTTCCGGCCGGATCGCAGCACAATCACCGATTCGCTCGCCAGATCCGCAGTCGTGAGCACGGTGGCGACGTCTCCGGACCGTCGATTGTTCACATAGGCCCCGCCTTGTTCCACCGCCCGTCGGGCCTCGCCTTTGGATTTCGACAGGCCGGAGAGCACTAAGGCGTCGAGCAATCCCAAGCCATCCACCAGCGTTTGCCTGGGCACGGCACGGCTGGGAACTTCGGCGAAAATCTCGAGCAATTGCTGGTCGCTCAGGTTCTGAATCTCTTCGCCGAACAGGATGCGCGTTGCTTGCTTCACACGGGATAGCTCATCAACGCCGTGAATCAGCTCAGTGAGGTGCTCAGCCAGTCGTCGTTGACTGTTGCGTTCGTGCGGCGCCTGGGCTCGCGATGCGTCAAGGGATTCAATTTCATCGCGAGTCAGATCGGTGAGAAAACGCAGGCAGCCGCCCACGTCGGCGTCGGCGACGTTGTACCAGTACTGGTAGAACAGGTACGGGCTGGTGCGTTCCCGGGCGAGCCAAACGGTGCCCCGCTCGGTCTTGCCCATTTTCTGCCCTTCGGTGGTGGTGAGCAGCGGGACGGTGGCACCGTACAGCGAAACGCCGCGCATGCGACGCGCGAGTTCAATGCCTGCCGTGATGTTACCCCATTGATCGCTGCCGCCGATCTGCAGTTCGCAGCCGTAAGCCTGATGCAGGTGATAGAAATCGTACGCTTGGATCAGCATGTAGCTGAATTCGGTGTAGCTGATCCCCGCTCCCTCCCGTGCCAGCCGGGTGCTTACGGAATCTTTGGCCATCATCACGCTGACCGGAAAGTGTTTGCCGATATCGCGGAGGAAATCGAGGTAGCTGAAGGGGGACATCCAGTCGAAATTGTTGACGACACGGGCTGCGGTGCCGCCTTCGAAGTCGAGCAATTTACGGATTTGGGACTCGATGCCGGCCTGATTGTGCCGCAGCTGGTCCAGCGACAGCAGATTTCGCTCGGCGCTTTTGCCGCTCGGATCGCCGATCATGCCGGTCGCGCCGCCCACAAGTGCGATCGGGCGATGGCCGGCTCGTTGAAATCGCCGCAGCGTCAGCAGCGGCAGCAGGCTTCCCACATGGAGACTGTCAGCGGTTGGATCAAAGCCGGCATAGAGCGTCCAGCAGCGCGCGGACAGCGACTTTTCCATCTCGGCCGCATCGGTAAGTTGATGGATCAGTCCACGCCATTGAAGTTCACCGAGGATATCCCCGAAGGTCGTCATTTCCTTGCCGCCGCAAAGAGCACCGCGCTGAGGTCTTGTGCTCCGGATTCATAAAAAAGATGAAGTTGTTGGAACGCGACCCAGAGCTTTTCGAAATCTTTTTCGTCCAGCGGACGACCGTAATCGCCAGCGTCGATTGCCAGGTATTTCTTGTGGAAGTCGTCGTAGCGAACCTCGGAGACCGCTTCCGCAACGTACGGCGTCATGTCGGGCCGCACGAAGGACGCGAAATAGTCATCCGTTTTCACCAACGGTTTTCCACCCAGGATCGCGCAGTTCAGCGGCGCTTCACCGCCTTCGGGATCGAGTGTGCCATCGGTCAGGCAACGATGAATCCCGTCCCAGGTGGTGCCCAAATCGAGCACGCGCTGGTTCTTGCGATATTCTTTTGACTGAGTCAATTGCTCAACGAAGTTACGAATTCCGGCTGGATCTTTTTCCGCGAAGAGTTTCTTCGCGTCTTCGCGATCCAGCAGGATCAGGAATCCTTGGCCCGCCACGGTTGTGCGCCTCCTCCTTCCAGGGTGCGTCAAGTCAAACGAACTATCTCCAAATGTCGCCGTCGGCAAACGGATGGGCAGGGCCCGTCAGTTTCGGTTTCGGCAGCGCTTTCAATGCTGCCGCGGCGAATCGCAAATCAGCTTTGGTCGTTATCTTAATGTTCAGCGGCGAACCCATCACCACCGATACCGAATGTCCCAGTCGTTCCACGGCCTGTGCCTCGTCGGTCACACTCTCGCCGGACACACCTTTCCCGTCCAGCTTGGCATAGGCTTCCATCAACAATTCGCGACGGAACACCTGCGGCGTTTGTGCTTCCCACAGTCCTCCGCGCGGCACGGTTTCCGTGACCGAATTCCGGTCGTCGACGCGTTTCACGGTCCCGTGGATCGGCGTGGCCAGGATCGCGGCACCGGATGTCTCGGCCGCGGTGAACACACTGTCAATCCATTCCTCGGCCAGACAGGGCCGCGCCGCGTCATGGACGGCGACGAAGTCCACCGTGGGTTTCACTCGAGCCAATCCGTTTCGCACCGACTGCCACCGCTGCTCCCCGCCGTCAACGACCTCGACGCCGAGGATCGCCACGTTGGCTCCAAACTTCGAGAGGAACTCCTCGCGGTCCTCGGGCGAAACGACGATCATCACCTGCTTGACGTCATTTCGAGCCAGGAATCGCTCGGCGGAGTAAAGCCAGACCGCGCGGTTTTCCAGCGGTACGAACGGCTTCTTATAGAACGCATCGTGGAACCGACTGCTTTTTCCAGCTGCGGGCAGGATGACGGCGAAAGTAGCCACGGTTCGATTGATGCTCGAGAGGGGGATACGGAATAAGCGGATACCAAAGGAATCGCGGATCCGTAAGGAAACCCTGTCGCGACTCCCGCGGCGACCCGCGGCCGGAAAACAGGTCCCTATTGTCAGTTTTCAGGCTATTCAGTCAAGACGCTTTTGGGGCCTGGCGGTTTCGGGGCGGGCAGTTTCGTGGCGGGCGGTTGGGCGGCAGGGCCCTGGAAGCCAACGGGGGCTCCGATCACCGCTCGTATCGCATCAAAATCTCGTCTCCGGGCGGCACGCCCAGGGCGTCGACTCCTCCATCAACCAACGTTTCGCCAAAACGCGTAATCTGTCGGAAATAGCGATCCGACGGCCTCTCCCCCGTCAATTCACGCGTCAAATCCTGCGCCAGTACGTCCGCCGCTTCACGGACGACGGCTTGTTCGGAGTTTGCCGCATACAGACTGGTCGTCAGCATCACCACCAGCTTTTGGATACGCGAAGAGATTTCCGACATGCGGCATTGCCGGTCCGCCAACTTGAGTTGGTGCTTACGCATGGTGGCACTCACTTCCGATGCCTGACGCTGCAGGCCCGCCGAGGCGAATTCGACGTGGGGCGAAAGCGACGCAGGGAGCCCCGCGACATCGACTTTGGAGCGGCGACGCAGGCTTTGCCTCAGCCACCATCCGGCATACGGCCCCAGCGCCTTGCGCAGTTGCCATACGTGCAGCGGATTCCGCAGGTTGGGACGCTGGATCCCCGCCGCATGCAACGCGCGTCCGACCGGTTCAAAGTACGTGCTCCCATGCTGTTTCACCAGCGACTTGAAAAATGCCATGCCGAGCATCTCCCCTTCGCCCTCGTAAATACAAGGCGCGAGGTACTCATGGACATGGTCGCCGAAGGCGTGGCCGTGGAGGAACGAGCGGCCCCCGTGGGTTTTCATGAACAGATCGACCGCCGCCTCCTTCAAAGCCTCACTGCCGAAGATCTTGGCGACGATGCACTCCATTTCGCCGCGAAAGCCTTGGTCGATCAATCCCGAGCACCAAGCGACCAACGCGTCGCAAGCCACAATCAAACCTGCAAGCCTTCCCACTCTCCGCCGCACCAGCTCGCGCGCCCCGATCGATTCGCCATAGGTGACACGGAACCGGGCCCAACTGACCATGCTCGCCAACATCTGCCGCATCGATCCCGCCGCATTCGCACATAACGCCACGCGACCCAAGTTCAATCCGTGGTACGCGATGGTCAATCCGTTCCCGTTGGTTGGCACCAACAGGTTCTCGACCGGCACCCGGAAGTCGCGAAAGATCATCCCCTGGTTCCATGTGTGCTTGAGTGCATAGAGACCGTATTTGCGGAATTGGAACTGGTCGTTCTCCCGGTCGGGGAGATCGCAGATCAAGACCGCCGGTTTGCCATCCAACAAGCAGACCAGTCCGATCGTGCGGCCCGGTACCACATTGGTGATAAAGAGTTTTTCGCCGTTCACCAGGAACGATTCGCCGTCGCGGCGAGCAACCGTGCGCAGGGCGGTCAGGTCGGATCCCGCATTCGGCTCGGTTAATGCAAACGCCGAGAGCCTCGCTCCCGACGCCAGCTTTGGCAGCAATCGCTGCTTCTGTTCCGCGGAGCCGAACGTCTGTACGGGATCGACGGCACCGATGCAGCCATGCACCGAACCAAGCCCCGAGACCGTCGCGTCGAGCGTCGCCATGCGTGTCAGGAACGGCGCGAAACTGCGGAACTTCGCTCCCGATCCGCCGTAGGCCGGATCGACGAGCAACCCCCAGTAGCCAGCGCCTGCAAGGTCTTCCAGCACCACGGGCGAGATTTTCAGGTTGGCATCGAACAAGGTTTTCGCTTCGCCGTGCCGCCGCACCACGTCCAGCGACTGTTGCATGACTTGCTGAACGCGAGGATCGTTTGGCTCCGATGCCGCCTGGAAGAGGTCGAAAGGAACACGCTCATCCCAGATCGCACGATGAATCGGACTCTGTGTGGTCTGATATTGCCGCTTGAACAAACGTTCGACTTGGTCATCCGCGCGATCAATGGCTCCCGTCCGGCGGACTTCCTCCTCGCTCTTGCCCCCTAATCGTAACGCTTCTTCAGCGAATGAACTTTCTGCGGCAGGAGCACGCGATGGCACGTTCATCAGGACCTCATCGTGTTGCAGTTGCGATTTGCCTATTCGGTTGCGATTCACTCACTTCCGCGCGGGAGCGGTTCCGTTGTCGAGGGAGCTCTCGTATAGAGCTCCGCAATCTCCCGAGCGTAAATCGATTCGATCTGTTGGCGACGCAGGGTTAATTTCGGCGTCAATTCGCCCTGCTCGATTGTGAAGGGACGAAGCAGCAACGTGAATCGCCGGACCTGTTCGTGTGGCGAGAGATCGGCCAACCGATCTGCGATGGCTTGGGCGATCAGGTCGCGTACACGCGGATCGTTTCGCCACGTGTCGGGCGAGTCGGAACTGCATTGTGTTTCGTCCGGTTCGCCTGCAAACGCTTCGGAGCGAACACGCTCCCAGTCCGGCACCACCAGTGCCACAAGATAGTTTCGGGCGTCACCGATCACAATCGCCTGTTGGATTCGCGGATCTTGCGTAAGCCGTGACTCGAGCAACACCGGCGCGATGTTCTTGCCGGCTGCGGTGACGATCAGTTCTTTCTTTCGACCGGTGATTCGCAGGAACCCGTCTGCATCGAGGGTTCCCAGGTCACCGGTAGATAGCCAGCCGTCGCGTACCGCTTCCTCGGTCGATGCCGCATCGCGGTAATAGCCTTTCATCACCTGCGGTCCGCGCGTTTGAATCTCGCCCTCCTCCGAAATACGCACGTCAACACCCGGAATCGGTTGTCCGACACTCCCGCGCTTTACCGCATGCCTTGTCGAAGCGGTAATCACCGGAGAGGATTCGGTCAGGCCGTAACCTTCCAAAAGCGGTACGCCTTGCGAGAAATAGTAGTCGAAGATCTGTGGCGAAAGTGCGGCGCCGCCCGAGTGGCAATACTTGATTCGGCCTCCGAGTATCTCGCGCAGACTGCCGGGTTCGTCCGCCGTGCCTTGCTCGCGCAAGCCGCGCCATACTTTTTCGAAAAAGTACGGCACACCGTTGACCCATGTCGGCTGCGTCGCCTTGCAATCCTCGAGCACCGTCTCCCGCGATCGCGCCAGAGCCAACTCCGTTCCTCCGGCGATCCAAATGTACAAGTCGCAAGTACGGGCAAAAATGTGGCTGAACGGCAGAAAGTTCAAGCGGCGCATACGCGGGTCCGGGTCGAAGGTTTGGAGCGTTGCCAGCGTATTCGAAACCAGGTTCCCGTGGCTCAGCATCACTCCCTTCGGTTCCCCCGTGGTCCCCGACGTGTACAGGATCGTCGCCAGGTCTTCGGAGCCGAGTGACGATGCCATGGTTTCAAGCACTTGCCGTCCGTGCGCGAGTTCGCCCGACTCCATCCATTCGCGAAAGCCGATCACGGGCGTCGGCCATTCCGTCGTTGGTTTCTCGTCGGCAATGACCACAAGGCGGCCGGCGAACTCTTGAGCGACTCCGGCCAGTTTTTGCACTTGAGCCGTCGACGACGCAATCGCCAGTTTCGCACCGCTGTGCTGAACCTGATATCCGACCTGCGATGCCGAGAGCGTCGCGTGAATCGGTACATGAATCGCACCCACCGACAAGATGGCGAGGTCCGTGACAATCCATTCGTAACGATTCTCGGACAGATGCGCGACGCGATCGCCTCGCCCCACTCCCATGCGTACCAGGGCTGATGCGAGCTGAGCAATGTCCCGGCCATATTCGGACCAGCGAACGGTCTGCCATTGCCCGTCTCGCGGACGCCAAAGTGCTTCCGCGTCCGCGCCGTTCGCCATCCGCTGACACAGCAGATCGACCAGCGATGTTGCGGTTGTAATGTGGCCCACCTGTTTCCCCTGTTCCCCACGGTTTCTAGAGACAGACTCCGCGATCCGCCTGACGGACTCGAGTGCGTCGTGGCCTCACGGCGATGGGGATCCATCGACGTCGGACTTGCCACCATCGAATCGGAAATCTTTTGCTTCATTCCACTCCAGGCATCCATCCTGGTCGCGATCCATTTTTCGAAAAAGTTCACGATCGCCCAGGAACTCCCGCTGGCTCACCATGCCGTCGCGGTTTGCATCCATGGCTCGAAACCAGGCTGCGGACGGATCGTCTGAAGACGGTGGGGGTGGCCGGCGATCGCTCGCTCGACTGAATCCGCCCACCGCCGTCATGTTGCCGCGCACGAGGTTCACGCGAACCACGGGGTCGATCTCGTCCACAGTGACCCGATGGTCGTGGTTGCGATCCAGGGTCTGAAGTCGCTCGGCGATCGCGCGGATCTCGCGAACATCGAGTCGCTGATCGCCGTTCTGGTCGAGAAGTTCTAGCAGGGCATCTGGCTGATAGCCAACCTGCATGCGCACCAGGTATTGGCCGATGCCCTGCCGCCATTGGAAGTATTCGGTAAGCTCGCGCGCGTAGAGTTTTCCGTTGTTGTCGAAATCGGCTCTCCAGAGTTCGACGGTCGCGGGCGAATCCTCCGGCGTCTCCGTTTTCTCCAGGTAACCGTTCCGGTCTCCATCCCATTGTTCCAGGGTCTGCGAAGCGCGCGCCTCGGAGTC
>JBJOLO010000077.1:0-4164 GCA_046045565.1 Planctomycetota bacterium
AGCAGGCCCTCGGTCGAATACCATTGCCAGCCTGCCAGCGATTGCGGGGGAAGGGTGGTAACGCATTGATCGAGTGTCTTTTCGATCTCGCCCCAATCTTCGCTATCTTGTGCCGCAACCACACGTTTCCAGTCGGTCGCAACCTTGGCCGATGATTCCGAGTCCGCGTTGACGCCCGCGGCTACCCCTTGCAACACCGCAAAATTGGTTGCGCTGCGAAGCGTGCCAAGAAACGACGCCGATGCGGAAGCGAACTGCGACAAGTCGTTCGCATCGACCGCATCGCGCAGCAGCTCCCATTGCCCTAACAGCCGGTCAATCCACTCTCCCGGATAAGGCCGCGCATCCGAAACTTGTCGATACAAGTCAGGATAGAATGCCTCGAGATACTCTAACGAGGCCGCTTGCGATTCCACCGAACCCGGCATCGCTCCCGTATCGATCGCACGCTGCAGGCCGCGCGCGATACGATCGAGACGCTGTTTATCGATTGCGGCCGTGGTCTTCTCCAACTCCGGCAGGCAGACTTGATGCAATTCGCCTGGCGTTCGATGCGTGCGAGACGCCGCGTTGCGAAACTCGGCAAACCGCTGTCGCGTCGGTTCATCGCGAAGCAGTTGTTGCAAACGACGATTTGTCTCATCCCGATCGTCGCGTTGAAACGCGGCGTCGAATGCCGCCAGTTCGCCCGCGCGGCGCTCACTGAGCACGTTCGCAAGCGACGCCATGGCGGCCGTCAGGTCGCGACGCCGTACGCCGCTCTGGATCGCAAGCAGTGTCTCACGCTGCGCCGCCGACAGATAGCGCTCCGGCCGATCGACGGTTCGCTTCTGCATCCAGTCGCGCCAAAGCGCCGGACTGCGCTGCAGCATTTTCAAGTCGCTGATCGAGAACCACGCCGACTCCGATGCCGCATCCAGTCCCACCACGCGGAACGGGTTCAGCGATTCCAAGGTGGCCGCTTCCAACTGCTCCAACACCGACTCGATCGGTATCTCCTTCATCTCGGCAAACTCGGCAAGCCCCACCACACGCTCGCCGATCAAGGCCACAGTCGCCAGCGGCGTCACCGAACGACCTCGAACCGTGTCATATCTCTCCAAACGCCGAGCGACCTCTTCCGCTTTCAGCTCCGCTCGCGTCATTTGCAAATGCGCTTTGCCCTGCAACTCGCGTCGCACTTGGCTGGCTCGTTCGACCAGCTTCGAAAATCCCGTCGAAGACCGCAGGTCGTGGGGCGAGACATACTTTGCCGAAAGCCAACTTTCATCGCGAGATACGCCCGCAGTCGCGAGGTCATGGGCAATCGTGCGACGCAATTCGAGGTCATCACATAACAGGAACGCGTGCCGCTCCCAACGATCGTCGCGCGCGAGCATCCAGGTGGCGACGATTCGTGCCGGATCCAAGCCCTCGAATCGCGAACGGCCCGTGAGCTCCCGTACGATTTCCTCGCACGCAGTCGAGAACGGCTTCAGCCGTCCGTCTTGAATGGGAATCGTTTCCCAACTCGAAAAATCACCAGCGGTCACCATCGAACTGGCTGGCACGGCATTCGACGTATCGACTCGAGGCGATGGCCAGAACAGGAGCACCGTGAGCCAACCCAGGGGTACAAGCATACCCGCTGCCAACACAAGCAGAATTCGCTGCCGGCCGATCGAAACGTTTTGACTGACTGCGGGACTTGGCACGGTGGACTCGATCATCCCCTCAGCCTACCATGCAGCCCGCCGGTTCGGCTATCGCGGTCGAATTCGCGTTCCTGGAATCGTCCCTACCCGCCCCCGTCCACAGCAAAAACGAGACGCACTGCCGCCCCATGGCCCGCTGAACCCATCGCTTAAATCTGTCCGCTGTCCCCGTCGGCGGCCTTCTCAGACGGCTCGAGTTCTTCGCCCTCCACGGTTCGAACAGGATTTACGAACAACCAGCACGTGGCGCCGAACAAGAGCACTCCGGCCACGACATACATGGCTGGATCCCACTGCAATCGGCCCTCGAAGCCGTTTGTCTTGCGCCAATCGGTGAAGGCGCCGAAAAAGAATTGCGATCCCATCGCGCCGATGACACCCAGGCCATTCGCCAAGCCGAACAGCGAACCCACATGACGCCCGCTGACATCGGTTGTACACGACCACCATATCGATTGGGACGAGAACATCAGCAAGCACGACAGCGCGGCGAAGCCGGCCGACGCCGCTGGATCCTGGCACCGGACCGAGACCAACAACACGATCGCCGCGGACGCGTAACAAGCGCTCCCCACAAACTTCCGTCTTCGCATCCACCCTGCAAGGCGCGGCCGCACCCAATCGGCGAACGAACCTCCGGCGAGTTGCCCGAGTGCACCCCCGGCCAGGACCATGCCCGAAAGCCATCCCGATAATTCATTCGACACGCCGCGGGCTGACTGCAGGTAATTCGAGTACCACGAAAAATAGAGATACGAATTAAACGCGCCGCAGGTGATGATCAAACCCAAGAGCCAAATCGTGCGATGGCGAAATACAAGCGACCAGGGAATCGAAGAGGAAACGCGAGGCGGGGCACGATCAGACTTGATGTGCCGCAACTCCGCAGCATTGACCGCGGAATGTTCACCCGGATCGTCCCGGAACCACCAGAAAAAAATCAGAGCCCAGACCCAACCGAGAAGTCCAAAAACAATGAAGGGCCAGCGCCATCCCCATTGACCGATCAAGTAGGCAGCGGCCACCGGAGCAATCGTACCGCCGAGTAGCGAGGAGGCCAGAAATGCAGCCTGGGCTACCCCCCGTTCCCGCATCGGAAACCAGGTCGCCATGATCCTCGCCGCATTGGGAAAAGCGCCTGCCTCCCCCGCGCCAAACAGAAAGCGGATGAGCACCAGTGTGCTGAAGCCAAGGGCGCCGGCGGTCAACATGGTGAAGATCGACCACCAGACAACGACCCTGGTGAGAACGCGTCGCGCACCGTACCGATCGCCCCAGTGCCCCGTGGGCATCTCAAACAGGCCATACGCCAGCGTGAAGGCCATCAACACAAGCGACTTCTGAGTGTTGCTCAGTCCGAATTGTTCGCCGATCGGCGCGATCGCCTGCGAAATGCAAACACGATCGAGATACAACACGAATGACATGGAACACAACAGGAACAGCACCCTCCACCGCGCATAGCCAACCCGCTGTTCGGGACCATCGGCGAGTGGAGTGACTTCAGAAGCAGCTGCCATGGGTGATGAGGATACGCCCCGCTGCCCCGACTCGCAAGCAAATTCCCCGACGTCGCAGACCGCCTGGAACGCGCCGACCGCGGTCGCGGGCCGACTCGCTTGACGCATCTTCCTTCGAATGGCAGACTACCGCGTCCAACTTGTCTCGACTTGAAGGATGCCTGCCATGCTGCTGGGATATGTCAGCGACGAACGATACGTCGCCCTGCCCGACGTTTGCCTCGAGTTCCAAAACGCTCAAGGACGATCGTGGGAAACACGATCGCGAGCATCCGGTGCGGTGTATCTCGACCTGCCGGTCGATGACTACGTGGTCACCTTGCAGAAGGCAGGGTTCGGAGCCAAACGCGTTTCTTTTCGACCCGATCGATCGCAACCCTACCACTTTCGCCTGCTATCCGATTCCCTTGCCGGATATATCTGGCCAAAGTGCGTGCGATCGGGTGACGCGGGCGAATTCCGTGTGCACGCCGTGGAACCATTCAAAGTCGAACTCTGGCGATACGGCTGGGACCCGACGTTTGTCTCGGGTCACGGCTGGCATGACGAACACGGTCCGCGGGCGACCATGCAAATCACCCCGGACGGCGATTACACGCGCGTCGGTACGCAATGGAATCGAGTCGGATATCAGGGCCCCAACCCGCAGCAAACGGTCGTGGCGCCCGATCAATCGGGCCTCTATTATTTTCGCGCTTCGACAACTAGCGGATTGCGATTCTCCTTCCCGTGGGTCGTGGCGCCGGCAAACCCCACAGCACCGATCGCCGTTCTCGCATCCAACATCACCTGGAATGCCTACAACAGCTACGGCGGCCGCAGCAACTACATCCACGCCGATGAGTTCCCGCCGACCCCCACCGTCAACTCCCGCCAGGAACTCAAGCGGTACACCCAAGCCGACCATCAGACCTGGGGTTGCGACCACTACGCGCCGCTATCCTTCGAGA
>JBJOLO010000103.1:0-5227 GCA_046045565.1 Planctomycetota bacterium
TGGATCACACCGCGATCCAAATCGACCGTGCCAGGACATCCCACGCCAATACCCGACAGCCGGTCAACGGGAATCTCCGCCAACTGCAGCGTCTCTTCGATTAATCCGATGATCCGCTGCAACCCGGCGCGAACGCCTTCGTGACCTTTGGTTTTCTTGCGTTCCCGAGCCAGCGGCTTGAAGCGACCGTCAAACGCCACCGAAAGCATCTTGGTGCCGCCAAGGTCGAATCCAATCCAACACTTTTGAGCCTCAGCCACGTACCACTCCTCCCGACTTCTTCCGATCAAGGACGCACTATCTTGACGTGGCAAACGCGTTTCCGCATGCCTGCACGCCATGAAACGGCGAAATTCACGAAAACTTCAAATGGATCATTCGACTCGCGCACCAGCCCGAACCACATCATGACGCCGAACTCGATTCGGCTCGCAGTTCTTTTCCCAACTGACTGTGCCGCTGCCCGTACACGAAATAGATTGCCAATCCGATGCCGAGCCAAACGGCCAGACGAACCCACGTCTCGACAGGCAGGAACAGCATCAGCAAGAGGTTGACGGCGATGCCGGCCGGCGCAATCAGATAAATCCACGGGCAGCGAAACGGACGCGGCGTTTCGGGGCGTTTGAATCGCAGGATCAGCACCGAGGCACAAACCAGCGCGAATGCCATCAACGTCCCGATACTCACCATCTCCTCCAACATCTTAATCGGCGTGAACCCGGCGATCAGACTGACGAGCACTCCGGTCAGGATGGTGGAGCGATGGGGAGTGCGGAACCGCGGATGGATCGCCGCGAAAATCGATTGCGGCAAGAGTCCGTCCCGCGACATGGCAAGAAAGATGCGTGCCTGACTGAGGAACGTCACTAACAACACGCTGGTCATGCCCGCGAGCGCGCCGGTGGAGATGAATCCCGCCGAGGCACTCAGCGACGAACTGCCGCTGATTTGCGCCTGACGGCGGAAGGCGGCGGCCACTGCAGCTTTGGTGTCGATCTGCGGATAAGGCTCCATGCCGCTGATCACCGCCGACACTGCCATATACAAAAGCGTGCAGACAAAGAGCGAAGCGAGAATGCCGATCGGCACATCGCGCTGAGGATTTCGAGCTTCTTCGGAATGAGTCGAGATCGAGTCGAAACCGATGTAGGCAAAGAACACCAGCGCTGCTCCGACCATCAAACCCGACACCCCGTACGGCATAAACGAACTTCGCACGCGATCATCCAGCGGCTTGAGCAACTGCTTGATGCCGAATACACCCAGCAGTCCCCATTTCTGCGCCTCCGAGGGCAACTCGGCAACGGTCAAGCGCTCCGTTGGCGACAGGCGATCTTCGAGTGCCGGGATGCGTTTCAACAAGCCGCTGCCGCTTTCTAATTCGTGACGTTCGGAAGGCGGCACGAGGTCCGACAGTTCCGGATGGCGATCGAGGTAATCGATCACATCAGTGGCGCGACGCTGATCGACCGGAACCTCCGTCCAGTTCTCTTTCTGCACGTACTGCCACCCCATCGCAATCACGAACAGCACGACCGCCAGCTTTACGATCACGAGAATCGTATTTGTAACCGCACTCTCGCGGATACCGATCACCAGGATGGTGGTCACGAACGCCATGACAATCATGGCCGGCAGGTTGAACCAGCACTGAATGACCGCGTCGCCGCGCACTTCGGGCGTGAAGGGGTCGTTGAGCAACTGGATGGGGATCTGAATCCCGAACACAGAGAGCATGAATTCTTCGAAGTAGTGCGTCCAATGCGCAGCAACGACCGCGCAACTCATGGCGTACTCGAGGATCAAATCCCAACCAATGATCCAGGCCCAAATCTCACCCAGGGTCGCGTAGGTGTAGGTGTAGGCACTGCCGGCGACCGGGGCCATGGCGGAGAATTCTGCATAGCATAATGCCGCAAATCCGCAGGCAATGCCCGCGACAATGAACGAAAGCATAATCGACGGACCGGCATCCTCGGCCGCCACGCGGCCGGTGATCGCGAAAATACCGGCGCCGATGATCGCGCCGACGCCAAGCGACGTGAGCGAGACAGGGCCCAACACCCGATGCAACCGATTGTCGCCGTGCACCTCATCTAATAGCCGATCCAGGGACTTCCTCGCCCACATCTGCTTCCAACTCATGACACTCGCTCCTCAAGCCCTAGAAGGGATCTTCCTGGGCCCTGCACTGGACCTTCCGTAGACCTTCACTGGAACGCAACCAAGCCTTCAATGAACCTCGACAAGACGTTGGCTGCTCGTGGTCAAACCAGTGCCACAGCCCTGCCACACCGTTGCCAAGCCCTTTGCGGTCGACGCCAGCTTTCCGCATCGTTCCACGATGCGGTGAAGGTCGTTTTGCGGACTGAATTTAGATCGTCCCTAAAAGCAAAGCAACCGGTGTTACCCGGTTGCTGCTTGTGCTTAGAAATGGAGTCCCGTTATCGGGATCGAGCGAGGAATCAGGTGCCGAATTCCGGTCGGCGTCGAGCCAACTGGGATTGCAGCCGCTGCACAATGCTGCTGTGCATCTGGCTCACCCGGCTTTCGCTCAGGTCGAGCGTCGCGCCGATCTCTTTCATTGTCAATTCTTCGTAGTAGTACAGGATGATGATCAATCGCTCGTTGCGATTCAGGCCCTTCGTGACCAGTCGCATCAGATCGTTCTTCTGGATGCGGCGAGTCGGATCTTCGCCTTTCTTATCCTCGAGGATGTCGATCTCCCGCACATCCTTATAGCTGTCCGTCTCGTACCACTTCTTGTTCAGGCTGATTAAGTTCACCGCGTTGGCTTCGAGAATCATCTTCTCGAGTTCCTCGAGCGGCAACTCCATGTGTTGGGCGAGTTCCAATTCGGTGGGATGCCGGCCGAGACGTGCTTCCAACCGCTTGGTAGCTTCTTGCAGCTTGCTGGCTTTGGAGCGAACGAGGCGGGGAACCCAGTCCATGGTGCGGAGTTCGTCGAGCATCGCGCCACGGATACGCGGCACGCAATACGTCTCGAACTTGACGCCGCGGGTCAGATCGAACGCATCGATTGCATCCATCAGACCGAACACACCTGCGGAGACCAAATCATCGAGTTCAACGCCCTCGGGCAATCGCGCCCAAATCCGTTCGCCGTTGTATTTCACCAGCGGCAAATAATTCTCGACGAGCCGGTTGCGAATGTCTTGCGTCGGCTCTTCCTTGTAGCTCCGCCAGAGTCGCTCCATCTCTTCGTTGACCGGAGAACTGACGCGGATGTCCGCATCATCCAGTTCTTGAAGTTGCGTCTCGATCTGATCGAGTTGAGCCGCAATGTCGGGAGGCGGTGAAGTTGTCGCTTCGCCGCTAACTACTGACTGAATTCCGTCCTGAGCCGCATTTGCCAGCGTCGTCGCCATTCCATCCTCCATGAGGGCACCGCTGTATCAACAGCGGATTAACGTCGAGTTCCATCTCTAAGTTGTCGATCCTGGTGCGACAGCAGTCCAACCGCTGCGGCGAGACACGCTCTATTTCGCGGCAGCCGGTTCGCGGGCACTCAGTTCCGCAAGGAACTTCGATCGCACCGCATCCCCAACCACCACTTGTCCCGCCATTCCCACCAAAAATCCCACGGCCGCAAAGGCAAACATGCAACCGCAACTGGTGGTTACTGTTGCCTCGAGGCTCGCACCGTTTGCCACGCCGCGAAATACCGTCGCGACAAACGCGATCAGACCCATTACTCCCGCGTAACTGCGTCCAACCATTGGCCACACCCAGCGACATGTACGTCGCCCCGAAAGGCTTTCACCCGTTGCGGTGATTCGTCCTGTCGTTTATCGACCAATTTGAGGAGCGGAGTTCAGCGGTTCCTTGTTTTTTTACAAATCTTTTCTTGCGAACAGTCGATATGTTTCAATTGCGTTAGGTCGCAACTCGAGCGCAAAGTCGCCTTTCCGCTCGCGCGTCTTTTCCCACGTGTCATCTTTTTCCACGCCCCACCCATCCCCGTGGGAAAGGGAAGCGATCGGGCAAGCTCTATCAGCGCCACGCTCGTCTCGCTGCGAAACTACGCCGCGCGCTGATCGCGCGATTTGTTCTCCTGCCAGGTTCCCAGTAACCGCATTGCGACTTGTTCTATCGCCAGGCCGGCCGGCAATTGGCGGCTATGGATTGCAAACGGCGTTGTCTGTCTCGCCGATTCCGCCACGGCGGCATCTTGCGGTATGTGACCGAGCCATTCGACCGATCGACCAAGAAAGCGACGGCAGGACTGGTCGAGGCGCCGGTGCACGTCCACCGCTTGCGTGATATCGCTCTGCTGGTTGACCAGCAGACTGATCGGCCGCGCACCTGCGGCATCGGCCAGCAATTTGATCGTGGCGTAAGTATCCATAACCGAATAGGCATCGGCGGTGGTTACCATCAAAATGCGCTCCGCGTGGCCCCAGAAAGTCCGCGATGATTCGCTCACGCCGCAACCGGCATCGATCAACACCAGGTCGACATGCTTGCCGAGCGACTGAAGCTGTGTGAGCAGCCGTTCTTGTTGCCGCGACGCGAAATTCTCCCGCGAATTCGGAGCCCAGAGGCCGGGGACGAGCTGGATGCCGCCGGGGCCTCTTACCAATACCTCGTGAATGTCACGTCGAAGACTTAGCACATCGGCCAAATCACCTCGCTCAGCGACACCGCAAAGCATGGCCACGTCCGCGCGATGCATGTCGGCATCGACCAGCACGACGCGCGCTCCTTGCTCCGCAAGCGCGACCGACACGTTGACAGCCATCGTTGTGGTGCCGACTCCGCCTTTGCCGCCGGATACGACGACCAGACGGGGCGCCGGTCCGCGTTCGCGCACTTGATCGCGCACGGCACGCTGCACCAGGATTCGCAATTCATTGGCTTGGTCAGGCATGGATTCCATCCCTTCCCAGTACGGCGCGGGCCAACTTCCGCCGATCGGCTGGCTCGATGTCGGCCGGCACATTCTGGCCATTGGTGATGTAACTCAATGGCAGTCGGCTGGAACGCATGATCGGCAACAGATTCCCCAACCCGGTCGCTTCATCCAGTTTGGTCAACAGGAGCGAGGTCACGCCGACCTTGGCGAATCGGTCTGCAGCGTTCTCCATCTGCGCGGCACTCGACACGGCACTGAGCACCAGATGCACTTCGTGCGGCCGCGCTTCCTGCAGGAGCGATTTCAGTTCCTGAATCTTCACTTCGTCCTTGGGACTGCGACCCGCGG
>JBJOLO010000117.1:0-5255 GCA_046045565.1 Planctomycetota bacterium
AACTCCCGCCTTGCGGTCCGGGCCAGTTCTCCACCGCACCCGAGATTGGTGACCAGTTCTTCCGCGGCTACACGGAAGTACCGAGCTGCCGCGATTGCCAGACCATTCAGATGGATGGTGGACGGAACGCTTATCGCGACGAGGCGCCGCTGACCCAGGCGGCGCACGTCGCACCCGCTCCCAGCCAACCATCTCAAACCGCGGCAGCTCTCAAGTCTCCCGCCTACGGACCGACTCCCGCCACCCAAACGAATTCATTCTACGGCTCGGCCGCCAACGGCCCGTCGCCCGCTGCACGAACCGCGGCCAACCCGAGCGCGGAGTCCCAGAGCACGCGAAGGTCCGTCGAGAGAAGTTCCAGCGTGAAGACACCGGGCGCGAAACCACTGCCGTCGATCGAGCCGACTCAAGAGGCGTATCCAACCACCAAAGCCGGACACGTGCCTGCACAAGTTACGCCCAAAGCAGCCAGTCGATTTGCAGCCCCACCACAAGACGACACGTCTTCCCCGACCGGCGTGAACCCAGCTAGCGAGTCCCCTACCAGCGCCACCTCGACCAGCAAGCCTTCCATCAGCGCGAAGCCAGCGGAAGTGAAACGCAACGAGCAAATCCTCATGCGTCCGGTGTCAGCTCCCGAAGCGACGCCGGCCAGTCCGACCCGCCTATCCAAACCGGTGGGGGACAATGCGTCGCAGTTCCCGGAAAATTCCCTTCGGAGTCCAACCGAATCTTCGATAAGGCAGGAAGCAACCGTGAGGCCGGCCTCGATGTCGAAAAAGACATCCAGTACAAAAAGCCGTCCAAAGCCTGCTTTTCCATCAACAAAGAACCCGAATACCCCAGCCTCCCCGTTGCCCAGCACCGGTACCCGCACCGGTGAACGGGGAGACGATACAACCACGAGTACGGAGAAGACACCGACGCTAGAGGAAGAAGCATCGCTACGCTAACCACGGGCAATCAGCGATCGCTTGTGAATCGCAGAAAGTGTTTGAGTCATGAATAACGTACTGCGAATTGTCATCGTCGACCCCAATGACACCAGCCGCGAGCTGCTCAAGGTGAAACTCCTGAGCATGGACGTCGCGTGGCTGGAAGCGGAATGCTCGCGCTACGAGTTCTTCGCTGATGTCGTCGGACAGACGCACCCTGACCTGGGCATCATCAATATTGACACGGAACCAGCGAAGGCGATTCGGCTGTTGGAAAATCTCCGCTCGGTAGCCCCAGAATGCTCGATGATCGTCGTGAGCAGTTCCGCCGACGGTCAAACGATCTTGCAGGCGATGCGGGCGGGCGCGAAGGAGTTCCTGACCGCACCGGTCAAGATCGAGGATCTGTCGTCGGCGCTGGAACGCATTTCCAACATGCGAGGCGGACGCGCTGACGGCAAGGTTCGCAGCTGCAACGTGATCACCGTTGCCGGTGCCACCGGCGGCGTCGGCAGCACCAGCGTCGCCGTGAATGTCGCGTGCGCTCTGGCGGCCAACTCGGCGAGCACCGTTGCGATGGTGGATCTCGACCTCTCGCTTGGCGATGCCGACGTACTGCTCGATACCATCCCCGACTACACACTGATCGACGTAGCACAAAACATTTCGCGCCTTGACATCAATCTCTTGAAGCGGTCACTAACCAAACACAGTTCAGGGCTCTACTTGCTGCCCCGTCCCATTCAATTGCAGGACGCACAGCAAATCACTCCCGATGACCTGAACCGCGTTTTCACCTTGATGCGAGCGACGTTCTCGCACCTGGTCATCGATATCTCGAAAAGCTTTTCGAGCCTCGACATGGTCGCGATCACCAATTGCACGCATTTGCTGATGGTTTCACAGCTCGACCTGCCCTGCCTTCGCAACGTCGTCCGCCTGATGCTCTCGTTCGACGAAGTCGAGGGCCTGAAAGAGAAGATCAAGGTGGTGATGAATCGCGTCGGTCTCGAGAGCCGCCAGATCAGCCTGAAGAAAGCCCAGGAAACGATCGGACGCGAGATTTTCTGGCAAATCCCCAACGACTATCGCACGATGGTCGAAGTCCGCAACAACGGTGTGCCGTTGATTGAACAGGCCCCGAAAGCGGGCCTTACCCAATCCATCATCGGACTAGCGAACGCCATCTCGGGGATCACCGAGTCCACCGAGGTGCAGGTTGAGAAGGAAGAAGTCGCGAGCCGAAACTGGCTCAAGTTCTGGCCCGGCCGCTCCAAGAAAAGCTAGGACGTGAACTGCTTGCCTAGCACTTCCAAGCGACACAAGGCGATCCTGGCATCCTCAAAACCGATTCGCTACGCCAGCGGCTCCAATGCGTGGCATACAGGGCCTGATTATCTGGAGAACGTCGGCTTCGCTCTGAATAGCCGACCTGACCTGCTCGCGCGCGGGATTGTTCTGTCCTGATACAACAGCCAACTGGCCCTGGCAAATCGTTTCTCTCAACGCAGCCGCTCACCGACAACGAGACTCGCTTCGTCTCACACCGCTGCCCGGCTCACTGTATGCCGGCACATCCGCTTCAATCGATACGACCCGTTTCCGTTACCCTTCGTGGCGGAAAGCCCACGGGCCCGGCTGCGGCGTCGCGAAACTCGCACAGGACGATGCAATCGGGAAACACACCGCAAATGTGAGCTATGTTTTTGGTGAGACCGGGGGGACCGGTCACTTTGTGCTCTCCATCCCAAGATTCAATGCCATGGCTAAAGCAATCTCTCCACTGGGTCGCCCCGACGTCACCAAAGCTGAAGAATTCGAAAACCTGAAGAAGCGGATCCACAACAAGTTGGTGGATAAGCTCGACCTCAGCAAAGTGGGTGACTTGCAAGGCGAGGTGCTGCGTCGCGAGATCCGCTTGGTTGTCGAGCACTTGTGCGACACCGAAGAGACACTGCTGAACCGCAACGAACGCGAACGGCTCATCGAAGAAGTCCTGGACGAGACGTTCGGATTCGGACCACTGGAAATGCTGCTTAAAGACGCCACGATCAGCGACATCTTGATCAACGGTCCCAAGTTGACTTACGTCGAGCGGCGCGGGCGACTGGAAAAATCGAACATCGAATTTCGCGACAACGCCCACCTGCTTCAGATCATCGACCGGATCGTGTCGAAGGTCGGTCGTCGTTGCGACGAAACGTGCCCGATGGTGGACGCACGCCTCCCGGACGGCTCCCGTGTCAACGCCATCATCCCGCCTTTGGCTCTCGATGGTCCCGCCGTCTCCATTCGCCGCTTCGGATCCAACCCGCTGAAACTGGAAGACCTGTTGAACTATCGTGCGTTCACTCCCGAGATGGTGATGTTGCTCGAAGGAGCCATCAAAGCCCGATTGAACATTATCGTCTCCGGCGGTACCGGCTCCGGAAAAACCACCCTGCTCAATACGCTGTCCAGTTTCATTTCGAATGAAGAGCGGGTGGTGACAATCGAAGACGCCGCCGAATTGCAATTACAACAGGAACACGTCGTGCGATTGGAAACGCGACCGCCGAACATCGAAGGTCGCGGCGCCGTGACCGCCACCGATCTGGTGCGCAATGCCCTGCGTATGCGACCGGAACGCATCATCATCGGTGAGTGTCGCGGACCGGAAACCCTGGACATGCTGCAAGCCATGAACACGGGTCACGAAGGCTCGATGACCACGATTCACTCGAATACGCCGCGTGACGCCATCGCGCGTCTGGAAACCCTGATCATGATGTCCGGCTTCGAACTGCCGATCAAGGCGATGCGTGCCCAGATTGCCAGCGCCGTCGACCTGATCATCCAGACAAACCGTCTGCAAGGCGGCAAACGCCGCGTGACGCACATCACCGAGATCATCGGGATGGAGCAGGACACGGTTGTGATGCAGGACATTTACCATTACCAGCAGGAAGGCATCGACGAGCAAGGCAAGGCGCGAGGCCGCTTTGAGTCGACAGGCATTCGCCCCGCGTTTATGGATCGGCTGGAGTCGTCCGGAGTACGCTTGCCTGCCAGTGCCTTCCGCCAACGAACCATGTTGCTTGATCACTAAACGTCCCTTCCGACACGGCAATCCTTACCGGGGTAACCGATGAATCTGATCTTGATTATGACCATCGTCGCCGTCTTTATCGGCGTCGCGACGACTGTGGGCGCCGTCGGATTGATGCTCCGCAATGCCGGAGGCACGGTCGCGGAAGAACGGCTCGATCAATTTGTGCAGCTAGGCGGCAAACGCAAGAAGGGCCTGCTGGACGAGGGACGACTGTTGGCGCAAGCGATCGCCGAAGGTCGTGACACGATCTCGCTGAAAATCCTCAGCCGCTTCGGCGACTTCCCGAAATACCTCACCCAAGCCGATACCGGCCTCACCCCATCCAAATTCCTGCTGCTCACCGCGTTCCTGGCCGTCACCGGTTTCATGCTGCCGCTGATCCTGCGCATCTATCCCGGCTTCGGCTTAGCCTTCGCCGCCGTGTTCGGAGTCATCCCGCTGTTGTTCGTTTCGATGTCCCGCAAACGCCGATTGAATCGCTTCAGCAAGCAATTGCCCGACGCACTGGAACTCGTCAGCCGCGCCTTGCGAGCCGGACACAGTCTTGCAACCGCCTTTAATCTGGTGGCGACCGAAAGTCCCGATCCGATTCGCAAGGAATTCGCCCGCTGCTACGAAGAACAAAACCTCGGTAAACCACTTGAGCAAGCACTCGAATCGATGACCGATCGCGTGCCGAACGTCGACTTGCGATTTTTCTCCACCGCCGTGACGCTGCAACGTCAAACCGGTGGTGACTTGGCCGAAATCCTCGACAAGATCGGCTACTTGATTCGCGAGCGATTCAAAATCTTCGGTCAGGTTCAAGCACTCACGGGCGAAGGGCGACTTTCCGGAATCGTGCTATTGGCCCTGCCTCCGGTGCTGTTCGTGGTGACATACCGTTTGAACCCGCAGTACTGCATGCTGCTTTTCACCGATCCGCTGGGCCAGAAGATGCTCACTGGAGCGGTGATCCTTCAGGTCGTGGGCGCCTTGGTGATCCGCAAAATCGTCAACATTAAAGTGTAGCCATGCCATCGATCGAACTCGCTTCCGCTATCATCGTTGCCGCAATCAACATGAAGATGTTGGTTTTGCTATCCGTATTCGGGGCGATCGCCGCCGTCACCTGGCTGGCGTTAGACCTCTTCAGCCCGAAGGAAACCCGCGCTGAACAGCGACTCGACGAGTTCCGCGACCCGAACCTGCGTCGACGCAAAGAGGAGAGCGGTGCTACCAATGCGGTG
>JBJOLO010000343.1:0-4883 GCA_046045565.1 Planctomycetota bacterium
CGTGTATGGCGTCGATAAGGTGGAGACGATTCTCGTCGAGCAACCCGACAATTGTCGCAAGGGATGTCCGGCCTGCAGTCGTGTGTGTCCGGAGAACGCGATCATCTTTCCGCAGCACAAGACCCCTGCGATTGCCGGCGCCGATGTGGCAGTGGGCGGATTAAAGATCGATTTGTCGCGTTTGTTTGGCGCGCCGGACGGCACGGAGGACGCGGCGACGATTGCGGCGCGCGAGCGAGACGAGCAATTACGGATGGCAGGTCGTCAGCCTGTTGCAGATGCTTCGGCCGATATGACGACGAGTGCGTCGGCCACGGCGACGTTGCCCGTTACGGAGAACGACTCGATCGCATCTGCCGCGACACTCACCTCACCCAAATCTACCTCCACACCCACAGCACCCGGCTCACAACCCTCACCTACCTCAACCGGCAGTGTGTCGACAACGAATTCGGAAGTCGCTTCGAAGGCGGCGACTGGAGCGAAGGGCGCACGGGAGCGGGACGAGTTGGACAGTCTGATCGATGCGCTGGACGACTTAGATTTGTAGTCTGGCGTATGCGGGTGGGAGTTTCTAGTCGATGGCTGAGGGTACGGCGGAGACGCCGCGATACCAGCCGCTGGTCGTCGTCGCTGCTGCGCAGGCGGCAGGGATTGTCGCGGATCGCTACGTGAATCCGGGGCTTGCCCTTTGGCTGACGCTGTGTGCCGGATCGCTGATGGTGTGGCTGATCGGCTGGCGTCGGGATCGGCTGGCCTTTTCGGGGATCGCGTTATGCCTTGCGATTGCCGGCTTGAGCGGCGTGTGGCATGGGCGGATGTGGCGGTGGTTTGATCGGGACGAGGTTGGCCTGAGCGTTTCAGAGGTTCCGGGCGGTGTCGTGGCGGAGGTGGTCGCGCGAACAACGCCGCGGGTGGTTCCGGCGGGGCGGCCCGACCCGCTGAATGTGATTCGGCGTGGCGAGCGAACGCGGATGGAGGTGGAGTTTATCCGCGTCCGCGCGCAGGGCGGATGGATCGCAGCGTCGGGCCGCTCTGTTTTGACGGTGGAGGGACGGCTGACGGGAATCGTTGCCGGAGATCGGCTTCGCGTTTCGGCCATGGCATCACGGTGGGAGCCGCCGGCGAATCCGGGCGAGGTTGATTTTTCGGAGTTTGCGCGTGGGGATCGGCGACTCTTTCGGATGTATGCAGAATCGCCGGTTGCGGTGCGAAGAATCCAAAGCGAAGAGGCTTGGCGATGGCGAGTGTGGGTTGAGCGGCTTCGAGAGTCGGCACGGCAGCGGTTGGATGTGCACGTGCCCGCGGCGCAGGCCGGTTTGACATCCGCAATTCTGCTGGGGACGCGAGAAGGCTTGGACGCGGAATCGGTGGAGCTGTTTTTCATCACCGGCGTGTCGCACTTGATTGCGATTTCCGGACTGAACGTGGCGATCTTCTCGTACGGATTCTGGTGGGTGGCGCGGAGCGGGCTGTTTTCGCGGCGAGTGGCGTTGATATTGGCGATGGGGCTTGCGGCGGGATATGCGGTGCTGACCGAATCGCAGTCGCCCGTGGTGCGGGCGGCGGTGCTCGTTGTCTGCGTTTGTTTTGCCCGGTTCGGGGCTCGTCGCAATCTGGGCTTCAACGCCTTGGCTGCCTCGGCGATTTTTGTGATGTGCATGCAGCCGTCGGCTCTGTTCCAAACGGGGACGCAGTTATCTTTTCTGGCGGTCGCCGTGTTGTGCATGCTCGAGACCCATCGCAGCAAGGAACCGGTTGACCCGCTCGATCGGTTGATCGCGCAATTGCGGCCGTGGCCTGTCCGGTGGATGCACAGCCTTGCGATCGCGTTTTGGGAGTTGTTTCGCACGAGCGCCGTGGTGTGGATCATTGCGTTGCCGCTGGTGTGGTACCGTTTTCGGCTGATCTCTCCCATCGCGCTGTTGTTGAATCCGTTGGTGGTCCTGCCGATGGCGATGGCGTTGTACTTTGGTTTTGCGGCGCTGGTTTGCAGTTGGTGCTCGTCAACATCGGCACAGCTGTTTGGCTGGGCCTGCGGAAAATGTCTGGCATTCATCGAATACCTGTTGCGCATGGGATCAAAGATTCCCGGGAATCATGTGTGGTTTCCGGCACCCGATTTGGTTTGGGTGTTGGCCTGCTACGGGGTGCTCGTGCTGTGGGCGGTCATGCCCGGCTATCGTCCTCCCAGGCGCTGGCTGATCGCGGGGCTTCTCGTGATTGTGGCCAGTGGTCTGTGGAGTGCGCGGTTAATGCCGCGGGGCTCGGAGTCGGAATTGACCTGCACGTTTGCGGCGGTCGGGCATGGGACGGCGGTGCTGCTGGAGCTGCCCGGCGGCGTGCATGTCCTGTATGACGCGGGCCATTTAGGAAACCCCGCGACCGTTGCTCAATCGTTGTCCGCCTGCTTGTGGTCGAAAGGGATCACGCACCTGGACGCGATCGTGATATCGCATGCCGACCTCGATCACTACAACGCGGTCCCGACGCTGCTCGAGCGGTTCAGCGTGGGGGTCGTGTATGTATCGCCCGGGATGATCGGCGATTCATCCGAATCACTGGACGTGCTTTGGGGATCCATTGCAGCGCGTGGGGTGCGATTGCGGGTGCTGAGCGAAGGAGATCGGTTCGTGATCGGGCATCGACCGACAGGGACAGGTAGAATCGGAGAGAGGCGAATCGACGAGAGTCGTATAGCGAAAGAGCCCGTGACGATGCGCGTTTTGCATCCACCGAAGGGCGGTGTGCCGGGGAGCGACAATGCGAACAGTATTGTGTTGTGCGTGGAGTATGCGGGCGATCGGTTGCTGTTGACGGGCGATATAGAGGCGGCGGGACTGGAGCGGTTGCTGCAACAACCGCCGCTCGACTGCGACATCGTGATGGCCCCGCACCACGGCAGTCGCTTTAGCGAGCCGCGGCTGTTCCTCGAGTGGTCGAAGGCGGAGTGGGTGGTATCGAGCTGTTCACGACGGAGCGACGGGCGGGTGCTGCGGGAAGCCTGCGACGAACTGGGGATTGGCAGTTTGCGGACGGTGGATGTGGGGGCGGTGGAATTTCGCTGGGGCGAATACGGTCGTTTTCGCAAGGTTTTTCGAGATAAATCGGCGGGGGTAATTGAGCTTTCTCGATGAGGGGGAATGGTCTATTCTGATCGGGACAAGGAAGGACAAAAGAGGAGTCTGGAGGGGATTGGCAACATGCTCTATGCAGTGATCATGGCGGGCGGTTCCGGTACGCGATTCTGGCCCGAGAGCCGAGGCGGAAGTCCGAAGCAGCTCCTGCCGTTGGCCGGCGAACGCACCATGATCCAGTCGACCGTGGACCGGTTAAAAGGTTTGATTCCGCCCGATCGGATCTACGTCATTACAAATCGAAAACTGGTCTCCGCGATTCGCGATCAGTTGCCCGAGCTTTCTCCTGATTCGATTCTGGGTGAACCATGCAAAAGGGATACGGCCCCATGCGTTGGTTTGGCTGCCGAGCTTGTTTGTCATCGGGACGCTGCCGGTTCGATGGTGGTACTACCCTCAGACCACGTGATCACGCCCGCGGAGACATTCTGTAAGTCTTTGTCTCATGCCGCGTCGTTGGTGGACGCGCAACCCGATCGCTTCGTCACCTTTGGGATTCCTCCTACGTATCCAGCGGAGTCGTTTGGATACATCGAGCGTGGCGAACCGATTGATGGTGCGCCGGGCGCGTATCGGGTGGTGCGATTTCGGGAGAAGCCCAATAAGGAAACGGCGACGGAGTATTTGCAGACGAAACGTTTCTATTGGAATGCGGGTATTTTCGTTTGGCGGGCGGCCGCGATACGGGATGCATTGCGACAATACGAACCGGAAATGGCTGACCGATTGAGGCAAATTGGCGAGTCGATTGGTACGACGCGTTTTGATGTGACGCTGGAACAGCAGTTCGATGCGATTCGCGGCAAGTCAGTGGATTACGCGATCATGGAGCACTATCCCCACGTCGCGGTATTAGAGGCGTCGTTCGCTTGGGATGATCTGGGCAGTTGGCAATCGATTGCAAGGCTCCGCGGAGTGGACTCGGAGGGGAACACGATTCTGGGTAAACACGTTGGCGTGAACACGCAGGGCACGATTGTGAAGACGGACGATCGACATCTGGTCGTGACGCTGGGGCTTCGCGATTGCCTGATCGTCCGCACGCCGGACGCGACGCTGGTGGCGAACAAGCATGACGAGGAATCGATTCGCAAGGTGGTCGAGATCCTGCAAGCGAAGGGTTGGACGGAGTATTTGTAATCAAGGCGAGTTGGGTGGTTGCCAAGCCCGGGACGGAGCGAACGAGATGTGGCGATTCGCATGGATCATAATGCTGAGTGTGCTGACAGGAGTCGCGATCGGGGCGGAACCGGAGGGGGCATCGAGTCCACAGGTGAACCTCCCTTCCTTCACGCTGGGTGGCATGCAGTTCTGGTCGGACCTGCGCGTGTACGACGACTGGCGGATCCAGCGGAATGCGGTGAGCGGTCATTGCCGGTTGTTGGATAGCGAAAACGTGCGACGCTCCTGGGGTTCGTTGCAGGAGTGCGAGCAGGCATTTGCGAAGTTAAAAGGGCAGGGTGGCGCGAAGAAAACGGCGACGCGTGCCGTCGTTACCTTACACGGTCTCGGTTCCACGCGACGCTCGATGGAACCGATCGGGAAGTACCTGTCCGGTAATAGCGACTTCGCGGTCATCAATGTTTCTTACGCAAGTACGCGAGGCGACTTTGCCGATCACGCGGCGACGGTGCGGGAAGTAGTGACGCATCTGGATGGCATTGAGGAGCTCTATTTCGTTTGCCATAGCATGGGAAACCTCGTGTTCCGCCAACTGATTGACGATTGTCAGCATCTGCCCGAGGG
>JBJOLO010000144.1:0-2703 GCA_046045565.1 Planctomycetota bacterium
GACGCGCGGATCGTGGTGGTCGGTCACACGGACGATCAACCGATCAGCACGGGTCGTTTTCGCGATAACTGGGATTTATCTTCGGCGCGCGCGGTCTCGGTGATCCGCGAACTCATCCAACGTCACGGCATCGCGCCGACCCGACTCGAAGCGAAGGGCTACGCGGACACACGGCCACAGGCCCCGAACGATTCGGAGTGGAATCGCAGCCTGAACCGGCGCATCGAAATCGAGATCATCTGGCCGCGCTGAGCCGGCCCGATCGCCTGTCGAAAATCCGTCAGTTGCCTAGAAGGTCGCTCTGCGCCTACTTTAAGGCAATCAACTCCGCTTTTTGAGGTTGCTGTATGTCGAGTATCAAGGTCGCCCATCTTCGGGTGCAGGGAGTCGATTTCGTATTCGTGCCGCTCGCGCCAGGAATGGCGCGAGTCGCCCCGCATGATCAGAGCCAATTGGTGCTCGAGTTGCGGAATGTCTGCCGCGGCGCGGGACTTGCGGGCGACGTCGTTCCCGTCTGGCAGGGCGCTTCGGGGACCTCGTTCATGGCGAGCCCCGCCCATCAGCCGATGCTGGCCAAATCTCTTCGGCTCGACTTCGTACGCAACAATCTCAATAAAAACGTCGCCGCGAGTGCTCTCTCACCGCTACTCGCACAACTGACGGCCGAAACACCGCACTCCACGGCGACGGCAACAGCCAGCAGCGTCGCGCCCCCGTCGAGTCACGCAGCCCAACAATCTCAGGGCGAACATCGGCGCTCCTCGCCCGCCGCGCACGACGGAAACAGAACGAAAATTACGAATCGCGTAGTGACCATGCTGTTTTCCGACGTAGTCGGTTCCACCAAACTCAAACAGCAATATGGCGATGCACAGTCGATGCAAGTGCTCAACAAGCACCATGCTCTCGTGCGCTCACTGCTGCAGAGCACCACCACCGGCGAAGAAGTGTCGACTCAAGGCGACTCTTTTTTCATCGCCTTCGCCGTGCCATCGGAAGCGGTGGTGTTCGCCCTGCGCTGGCAATCGGCCGTCCGCGACTTCGCTCAGGAGGAAGGCGTCAGCCTGCAAGATCGCATCGGCATCCACGTCGGCGAGGTCTATGCGGACAACGCCAAGGTCGCCGGCAAGGAATTCGACTTCAATGGCATTCAGGTCGACACCGCCTCGCGCATCATGTCGCTCGGCCAAGGCAACCAGATTCTGCTGTCACACTTCGCGTATCACAACGCGCGGCAAATGCTCGAGGGCTTCGAGTTCGACGGTCTCGACGAACTCGCCTGGCGTGCCCACGGTCTCTACGATGTGAAAGGCGTCGATCACCCGATTGAAATCTTCGAGGTCGGCGAGGCCAGACGTGGGCATCTCAAGGCGCCGCCAGACAGCGAAAAAGCGAAACGCCATTCGAAGTGATCATGAACGATCGACCGCCCAAGGTGCTCGACGACGCGCTGATCAACACGCTCGGCAAGGTACCGCTGTTCGCGGGTTTGTCGCGCCTGCAATTGATCTGGTTGCTGAGCGCAACCTCGCGGGTCACGGTCGGCGCGAACCAACTTTATTTTGACGAAGGTGACGCGGCAGACGGCCTGTACGTCTTCATCGGTGGCGAAGCTGTGGTCGAGAAACGCAGTGGCGACGACTGGCAGCTCTTGTCGGCCGTGAAACCGGGGCAAACCTTCGGCGAAATGGCGATCGTCGATCAGTTGCCGCGATCCGCCCGGGTCCGCGCCGTGACGAACTGCCTCGCGCTCAATCTGAAGGCGAGCCGACTCGAGAGCTCGCCGGAAGTGGCGGCCGTCATCTACCGCAACATCGCAGCCATGCAAACGATGCGTCTACGCGCCGCCAACGAGGCACTCAGCTCGCGACCGCGGTGATCAGGGCATGCCGCGGTCCGGACTGATCCACGTGGCGGGACGTCCACGGCTGCGAGAGGCCGCCAACGGAAACCCGACGACCGTCGTGGCGACCTGTACCAGCCAAAAAATGAGCGGGTAAAACAACAACCATCCGGCGAGGCGCTCCATTCCCGCGTCGTAACGACGATCGATGAATAAAGCGATGGTCATTTGCAGTACGCAACAACCGAAGAGCACGACCGCGGACGTCGGCAAAGACCAGGCGAGCCAACTCGGCAACTGCACCGCGAAGTGACTGGCGACGACGGCGTCGACGAAAGTCCAAAGACTCCCGAGTAGCGCGATGACGATCAGGTAGCTCCAGCACACGCTGAGCAGCATCTCTGCCACCAAAAATTTCAAGCCGATGGGCGCCGGGTTCCAGATGACGTCGATGTTGCGCGCAAGAACCTGCGCCCCGCCCATCGCCCAACGCAGACGCTGTCGCCACAGGCCTCGGAGGGTTTCGGGCGTCAGGATCCACACCAGCGCACGAGGCTCAAAGCAGGTCCGCCATCCGGCCCGTTGCAGCTTCCAGGTGATGTCCATGTCTTCGGTCAGGGCATCACGCGTCCAGTAATCGACCTCATGCACCGCGCGTTTGCGAAAGCCGGCAATCACCCCCGACAGCGTGAACAGCTGCCCGACCAACATCTGCGTGCGCTTGATCAGGCCGATCATTGCGGAGAACTCGCCCACCTGGATTTTTCCGAGCACCGAGCGCCGATTACCGATGCGCGGATTCCCGGTCACGCCGCCGACCGCGGGGTTATCACGCAGGACGGCTGCAATCCACGCCGGAG
>JBJOLO010000152.1:0-9752 GCA_046045565.1 Planctomycetota bacterium
CGGCGATTCAGCTGCCGGACCGCATCCAGCAATCGAAGGGTGCCAAGCCCCACGACATCGACCGAATAAATCGGCTGATCAAACGAAACCCGCACGTGACTTTGTGCGGCAAGGTTGTAGATTTCATCGGGTTCGATCTCAAACACGAGATGGCTGAGACTCGACCCGTCCGCCAAGTCGCCGTAGTGCAGAAACAATCGCGTATCGGCAATGTGCGGGTCCTGATAAAGGTGGTCGATGCGGCCGCGATTCATGGTGCTGGCGCGTCGCACCATCCCGTGCACTTCGTACCCTTTGCTTAAGAGCAATTCGGCGAGATACGAACCATCCTGGCCCGTGATGCCGGTAATGAGTGCACGACGCTTGGTGCCCGTTGCGGCTCGAGAAGAAAATGTGTGAGTGGTCTGGCTTTGCTGGTTGTCGCCAGCCTCATTGCTGCAAGGTTTTCCGCTCATGATCCATCCCTGGTAAACGGGTTTTTGGAAACGGGTCTTAACGGCCGGTGGATTCCTCCTTGGCACCTGCCGCTACGAGCAGCCTATTCCATCTACCGAGAAACCGGCAATGCCACTTTTTTCAGCGGTGCGGCAAGCGGAGGCCGACCTATCGGGGCGAAGTATCGCCCGCAGCCCGAGCGTATAGCTGGTATCTGCCTAAATCGGTTTTGCCCGAGCAATCCTGCTCGGCGAGCGTTGTGGCGGAACGCGGCAGCAACGAATACCGTTCGACAGGGGATGCCGATGGGCGGAGAGAAGCCGGGCGGAGAGAAACATGGTGCAGTCGGAAAAGATATGCTTCCAGTTGCCAATCCATGGGCAAGTCGACGGGCCAGGTGACAATCGAGCCTGTTGGAACCTGGCTGGCAATTCGCGTTACTTCTTGCAACGGACCGGCGTCGCGAACGATGGTTCCCGAACGCGACACCGATACGGCGCCGGCCGCGAGCAAGAGACTTGCCAGTGCGAGTCGAGCGATCGCATCGTTGCGGTCTGTTGCCAGCCAAGCAGCTAGCTTAGTCGCCAGTCGCTCAAACGCCGGGGCCGCGACACCAGACAGTGCGAGCACATAGAAGGGATAGGATGGAGCGGCATACATGGCGGCCTGTCGCGGGCTGATCAATAGCGGGAACGACGCGCAAGCAGCAGTCAGGAAGAAAAACCAAGCGGCCTGCCGAGGAATGTGCATCACAACTCCCGCCGCATTCGACCGCCGCTTCATCCAAAGCCAACCAAAAACCGCTAGGGCGATCGGAGGGCTGAGGCCGGTAATAGTACGCTCGATGAGATAGAGTCGACCGTGAAGAGTACCGCGATTTCCGGCCAGGCTGCCGACGAGTTGCTGACTGCTGTACTTCCAAAAATAGGCTCGAGCCGGCTCGTAAGATCCGAGAAGTCCTATCAGGATGCCGAACAATAGGAGCAGTATCAGTTGATTTCTTGCGACGACTTTCCGGCATCGATCGCGGAAGCAGATGCCGGCGATCAGCGGCGTGATTGCCGGAAATAGTCCGACCGGACCCTTCGTCAAAACCGCGGCCAGCATCGCGGCGGCGGCCAAACCGGCCCACCCCAAGCGGGCTCGTCCACAGGATGCATCGTGAAGTCGCCATGATGCATACACGGAAAGGGCTGCCAGCGGCGCTAACGTGTTCTCTTGTAGATTGTTTTGGTAGAGCCAGTTCCAAGTTGGAATCGTCATCCAAATCAGCACGGGAAACCAACCGCCAATCCTTGCAGACTGTTGGCTACTGCCGGCGCGCCAGAGTAAACAGATGACCGCCATCATGCAGGGAGCGGTCAGAGCCGAATAGACACGCTCAACCCAGTACTGATCACCAAGCAAGTGAAACAGAATGGCTTGCAGGCCAAATGCCAGCGGAGGATGGTCGTAGAAGCCGTGAGGCTGCCCGTTGGTATAGATCGGGTGCCAGAAATCACCGATTCCCGCAGCCATATTGCGCGCGATGGTCGCGTAGATCACGCCATCAAAAAACATGCCCCGCGCTAACAGCGAAGGGCCCAGTAACCAGGCAGAAAGCACAGCGATCAGAAGCCAAGCCAGTCGAGGAACTCGATACTCGGAGGGAAGGGGATGCACTTCACACCTCTTCTTCTGGATCGCTTTCTCGATCGCTGGAATCGATGCGGCCGACAACAGGCTCCGAGCCACCCTGTGCAGCGTTGCGCTGGTTTGCGAATCGCCCGCCACAGGCAGTGCGTTGCCGAGTCCGACAAGTTAAGGCACGGATGCCCCAGTGGGTGTTCCGGAAGCGGGGTTGCAGTCTATACCCCTCTTTCGTGGCTCAGGGAATAGCATTTGGCTTGAACTTGACGCGAAAAAACAGAAACCGATATAACCTCGCGGCTTGGATTCGTCTCATTGCAGTTCGAGGCGGGGTGGAGATCGAACCGAGCGGCGATTTCCGATGGTGGCAGTGATAGCTGCCTGTTTGTTACGAGGGGGCGATGGCGGAGCGGATTGCGGTTTTTCTTCCGAATTTTGTTGGTGACACGGTGCTGGCGACTCCGTGCCTACGCGCCTTGCGTAAGCAATTTGGCGATGCGCACATCACCGCGGTTGGCAAGCCTGCCTGCCTCAAGGTGCTCGATGGAACGCCCTGGTTTGATTCTTCCCTGCCTTACGATCGGCGATCGAAGAATCCTGAGCAGCGAGGATGGGGTGTTGCACGAGCGTTGCGACACCATCGACCGGATCTCGCGATTTATCTGAACAGCTCTCCGCGATCGGCCCTGGTCGGATTCCTGGCCGGGGCACGACGTCGTGTGGGATATAGCCGCAACGGTCGAGGTCTGTTGCTCACCGATCGGCTGCCAGTCCCGCCCTTACCGCCGGGAAAACCGCCGTGGTCGGCGTTGGATTATTTTCTCGAGTTAGCCTACGCCGTCGGTTGTTCGCTCGAAGAGCGGCGACTCGAGTTGGCGGTCAGCGATCACGATCTGCGTCAAGCGGAAACGATGTGGCGCGAACTGGGCCTGGATGCCAGTCGCGAAGTGGTCATGCTCAACGGTGCCAGTGCGAACGGCACGTCGCGACGCTGGCCCGACGCACACTATCTCGAGTTATCGCGCATGCTGGTGCGGGATCCGAACAGGGCAGTCCTGCTCCTTTGCGGACCGGGCGAGCGCGATCTTGCAGCGAAGCTCGAGCAGACCGCAGCTCATCCGCGTATACGCAGCATGGCGAATCAGGATATGGGGTTCGGCTTGGCGAAGGCCAGTTTGCTGCGAGGGCAATTGCTGGTCACGACGGACAATGGTCCGCGGCACATCGCTGCCGCGTTTCAAGTTCCCACCGTTTTGCTTGCCGGCCCTATCGATCCGCGAGCGAATTCGAACGCCAATCTGCGGGAAATCGCCTTGCGAACGGAATTGCCTTGTCAGCCGTGCGGGAAGCTTGAGTGTCCTCTACGCCACAATCAATGCATGAATGAATTGCATCCCAACCGCGTCTATTTGGCGGTGCGCGGAATGTTGGAAAACTGCCGACGGAACGCAGCCTGATTGGTCGTCCGACTGCGTGTTCGTGGGTGCGTCGCGCGTTCCGGCAGTGGCTGATTTGCAAGTGCGTGATGCGTGCGCACCTGCAATCAGATGAAGCAAACGCTACTTGGGTGCAGGTCGCGGCCCGCCAGGGTCAATGCCAGCCGGTTGCGGAAGATCCTCTGTGATGATCTTCCAACTCGCACCGATCTCGCGCATCGCACGAAAGTCGGGCGACTGATACGCCAGTTGCAAGTGGGGCGTCGCAACCAATCGATGCTGCTCGAACCGTGAATCCATAGCGGCGGCTAACATGCCGGAAACCAGCAGGGTGCGTTCGACAGGATACGGTGCTCGTTTTTCGCGGATGAGTGTTTGGATCGCATGCGAGAGTGCCTTGAAGAGATTGCGATTCTCCCACGGACCGACGTAGAAACTGGTGGCCTGAGGCGATTTTTCTCCGCGTAAACGACAAGCAAAATTCCACCGAGTGGCCCGTTTGCCGATGCGAAGGATCGTTGCCTTCAGTCCGTCCACGTATTCAATCAAAATCGCGTGCGAGGGGTGTTTCTCCCCGTCTGCCGGTTCGATGAAACTCGCAAGTTCGCCAGGTTCGCTGCCCGTTTCCGCTTTCATCGCTGCGACGGCCAGGTCATAGTTCCAACGTCCCGCCTTGGCCGACTCCCAAACCTCGTTGCCCTCCAGCAACTGGATCGTCCGGATCCCGGTTTCACCACCACGGCGCCGTTCGACCATCGATTGCAGCACCTCCATCGCATGAAAGTCGTACACTTCGGGAGGCCCGCTGTGGACCGCCATCGCTTCTTCGACCACGCAGTCGTCAGGTAATTCCAGTACGGGACGTCGTTCAGCGAGCGGCACGGAACTGCCGGCCAGGAACGGGATCGACAGTTCGTTCGCGACATCGACCATTTCCTTCGACCAGTCCCAGCGGAACGACAAGTGTTTGTCATTGAAGAGCGGCACCACCCGCCCCTCTTGCCGAAAGACGGCCACGATTTCGTCGAAGAATCGTTTGCGCGGGTAGGCAATCACGCCGCGTTCATCGCGCGGGTAGTTGCCATGCTCGCCGATCGAGAGCACGCCATCGACGGCAAGTTCGTTGGTTCCGAGTCGCAGCGATTCCGCAATGGTGGGATAAATCTTGAAACCATATTTGGCGGCCGCGTCGCGCGCCATGTCGCGCCCCGCAGGAAACTGATCGACGTAAACACCGGCGACTTCCATGCCGGGATTAGTCAGTTTCCCGTTGAAGTAGTACGGTTCGAGGAAATTCTCGAGGATCACATGAGCGTGGCTGCGATACGTCATCTCGGTGATCACCGCCGCCACGCGAATCGGTCGCGATCGGTTCGCGCCAGCGGCAATGAAAGGCCTCGCCAGGGCCCCGATGCCGGCGATCCCGGCAGTGGCTGCCGTCATCCATTGACGACGATCGATTGGCATCCCCCGGCCGAGTTGTTTCCCCTGCGATTCCGTCATCTGCGTATTCCCAATCCAGCGTTGCCCCGAAAGGCCTTTTCCCTGACGGTCTTTTACTCGGGCCGCCTCTTCCGCAGGCCGCCTTTTTCCTGAACCACACGGCCTGCCATTAGAGTCGCTTCAGAAACTCGGCCACTTTGTCCTCAAACAGTTTTTGCCACTCGGGGGCCAGGATGCAGTCGCTGTCTTCCTGCGCGTTGCCGACGTTGGCGAGTTGTTCGGCGGTGGGTGCGTAGTAGATGTAGCCGTTGGTATAACCGGATACGAACGTGTGGGGATGAGGCGAGCGTTCTTTGATGTTGAGTCCGATCTGCACCGTGAGTTCGCCGGGGAACGTGATCAATACGAAGTCGCCGATTCGCAGCGCGGCCACTTCCACATCGATTGTACGTTTACCGGATTCAATCATGCTCGCCTGGTGCTTCCGCAGCAGCGCAAGATTGGTTTGCACCCGTGTCAGTTCCTCCATGACCAGGATGTTTTCCATGTACTGTTTCATGTTGCGTCGATTGTCGGCGTCGAGTCGGTCGAAATCATCGCGACCCAGAGCTTTGTCGTGGAGATATCGATGTGCATAGTAGGAGGGGAACTCGCCAGAGACGTTGTACTTCACCACCAGGGGAAGGAACGTCTTGAGGTTAAGGCTGGTGCCGCGAAGCGACTGCAGCAATCGCTGCTGCTCGGCTTCCAATGTCGCAATCCGTTCGCTGCGATCACCGCGTGGCAAAGTGAGCATCTCGCTGAGTACCGTCAAGCGATTGTCTTCCCGACACTCGATTTTGCGGAGTCCCTTGAGCGTGCTAAGTCCCAGCATGTTGCCATGCGGTTCGCCGCTCCGCGGATGCTCGACGTCCTTGTACAACACCGGATTGATGTCACCACCGCATCCTTGCAGGAATAGCGCGATGGCACCGTCGCTTAGATTGTCCTCGATGACCTTGGACGCAAAGCCGCTTAGATCGGCGGTGTTTGCGCCGCTCGGGACGCCCTGGATCGGATGGCAGGCGAATTGGTAAAGGACGGCGAGATTCGAGCCGTCGAGGCGATCCAGTCGCAGCAGTCCGATCTGCGGATCGATTGGTCCGACTTCGGCGATCTCTTCGTCAGGAGGCAGAGAGTAGGCGTGGCGAACATCGGCTTCCCGACCGCTTTTTAGTTTGATCCGACGGTTTTCCATGATCCGGTTTTCATGGCCGGCTCCCGCACCGATTTTCACGGGCACCAGCTTCCGGGCAGCCTCTTTGACTGCCTGGACCGTTCTCTCGGCGACATCACTGCAGACGATGCCATGGCAGTGACTGGCGTTCACGATCACGTTTGGCGGCGCAATGCCAAGATCCTGCTGCAGTTGCTCGCGAACTCTCGCCAGGTAGTCGTTCTTGATATGTCCGATTTCGCCCACCGACACCGCATCCAACGTGATCACGACCGAGGTGGTGTTTCCCGACTTCAGGACCAGTGCTTTGACCCATAGCGGATCATTGACGGGAGCCGCTTCGCGATTCGTGATGTCGACTTTTGCTACGCCGGCCATCATCGGTGCTGCACACGACTGGGTCGGACTGCCAAAGGCGGCAATCACGAGGGTCGCTAGTAGCCACCATGCGGCGGGAATGCGCGTAGCATCGATGGCGAATCGGCCCTCGTTCCATGCTCGGGACGAGTGACCGCGGCGGCACGAAGTTGTTTCTCTTCGCAACGGAGAGCGTAACGGCTGATGGGCGCTGGATTGCCTGGTGTCGTGCCTGCTCATGAGGAGTTTCTCCCGGGATGGGGGCGGTTGATCGGTGGAACCGGAATGCGAAGTGCGTTTATCGTACAAACGAAAGTCGGGCATGTCAGCCATGATTCTCGCTTATGGGTGCTGCGGCTATCATAAGTCAGGTCGTGCGAAGCGTGTTGGCGTGTTGGTGGGTTGGGGGTAAGGTATGAGCGAGACGGCAGTCGTTGGCTCGAAGTTGACCGGTCCTGCGGCGCACCCGATTCTGCGCGGCGCGGATGTGCATCGCGTGGTTTACCAAGACGACGACGCGGCGCTGTTCAATAAGTTCTTGCGGGGATTCGTGCCGCCGACTGCATTTGACGCTCACGCCCATCTTTACGATCTCCGGCATTTGGCTCCCGCGGCGACCCAGGCCGACTTCGCTGGAAAACCTGAGATTGGTCACGAGGTACTCGTCGCGCGAATGAGCCAATGGATGGGCGCGGATGTTGTTCGCGACGGGCTCTATTTTCCTTTCCCTGTCCGGCATCTTGATTGTCGAGCGGCCAATCGATTTTTGGCCGAGGCACTCCGGAAGTCACCGCAGTCGCGCGGGTTGATGATGATTCGTCCCGACGACGATCCGGCCGATGTCGAGCGACAATTGCGGGACGATCGATTCGCGGGCTTTAAGGTCTACCACGTATTTGCGTCGCGCAAGGACACGTTCAACGCCGAGCAAGGCGAGTTTCTCCCGGAGTGGGCGTGGGAACTTGCGCAGCAGCATGGTCTGGCGATCATGATGCATATGGTCCTGTCGCATGCGCTCAGTGATCCCCGCAATTCGAGTTACATACGGGAGCGTTGCCGGCGGTACCCGAATGCCAGGCTGATCCTGGCTCATGCAGCTCGCGGGTTCAATGCGCGACACACGGTCGACGCGATTCACACGCTCCGCGGGATCGAGAACGTGTGGTTCGATACTTCTGCGGTTTGCGAACCTTCCGCCTTTGAAGCGATTCTGCAAACCTGCGGCACCACGCGATTGATGTATGGCAGCGATTTTCCGGTTTCGGAAATGCGAGGGCGCAGCCTGTCTGTGGGGGATGGATTTTTTTGGATCTACGATAACAACACGGAATGGAAAGGATGGCCGCACGCGAAACCGGAGCTCGTGGGACTCGAATCGTTGCTGGCTTTGCAACAGGCTTGCCGCACGCTGAAGCTGATTGATCGCGATATCGAACGGATCTTTGGCGACAACGTCCGGCATCTGCTCGGGCTCGAGAAAAAGCGGGGCGACGACGTCCAATCGATGTATCGTCGAGCGAAGGAAATCATCCCCGGGGGAACGCAACTGTTGTCGAAGCGTCCCGAAATGTTCGCTCCGGAACAGTGGCCCGCATATTACGATCAAGCGATAGGCTGCGAGGTGATCGATGTCGAAGGGCGACGATTCATCGATATGTCGCATTGCGGCATCCTGTCGTGCATCCTGGGGTTTGCCGATCCCGAGGTCAACGCGGCGGTGATTCGCCGCGTGAACCTCGGCGCGATGTGTACCCAGCAAACGGCCGACGAGGTGGAGTTGGCCCGGTTGATGCTGGAGATTCACCCTTGGGCGGAGCAAGCTCGTTTTTGCCGCGGCGGTGGCGACGCGATGACCGTCGCGATCCGGATTGCGCGAGCCACCACCGCTCGCAGCAAGTTGGCTGTCTGCGGCTATCACGGTTGGCACGACTGGTATCTGGCCGCCAATCTGGGTGACAGACCGGCGGCAGGGTCAACAGATCCGAGCCACAGCGCCGCCGCGCGGCAACTCGATCAACATTTGCTGCCGGGCCTGAAACCCAGCGGTGTGCCGCGGGAATTGTCGGGAACCGTTCACACGTTCCGTTACAACCGCCTTGATGAACTCGATCAGGCACTCGCCGCCTGCGGCAACGAACTCGCAGCGATCGTGATGGAACCGACGCGGAGCGTTGATCCGGAGCCCGGGTTTCTGGAGGGCGTTCGTGAGCGAGCCGATCGCAGCGGCGTGCCGCTCGTCTTCGACGAGATCAGTTCGGGGTGGCGTATGTGCCTGGGTGGTGCCCATCGCCTCTACGGTGTGAATCCCGACATCGCGGTGTTCGCGAAAGCGATGAGCAACGGTTTTGCGATGGGATGTGTGCTGGGCCGCAAGCGGGTAATGGAGGCTTGTCAGGAGTCCTTTATCTCAAGCACGTATTGGACGGAAGGGGTGGGCCCAGCGGCAGCCGTCGCGGCGATCAAGAAAATGCAGCGAATTGATGTGCCTGCGCACCTGACGAAGCTTGGCACCCAGGTGATGCAGGGCTGGCAGACGCTCGCCGCAAAGCATGGTGTGCCGATCGCGATCGGTGGCAGACCGGTTTCGTGCAGCTTGAGTTTTCAACACCCACAAAGTGCTGCGTTGATTACGCTGATGACAACGGAAATGCTGAAGCGAGGTTTTCTGGTCGCCGCCAGTTGTTCGCTTACGCTGGCGCACGAGCCCTATCATGTCGAACGGTACCTCGCGGCGCTCGATGAAGTGTTCGCGGTGCTCGCTCAGGCCATCCAAGCAGACGATGTGCTGTCACATCTGTCTGGGCCGGTGAAACATTCAACGTTCACCCGATTGGTTGACTGAGAGACTCATGGATTTTACGCGCATTGTCACTCGCCCTTTCCCAAAGCGCGCGTGCCCTCGCCCACTCACAAAGCGCGCGTGCCCTCGCCCACTCACAAAGCGTGCGTGCCCTCGCACTTTCCCAAAGCGCGCGTGCCCTCGCCCTTGTAATCAAGGGAGAGGGTGGCCGCAGGCCGGGTGAGGGTCCGGAATCCGCCTCGCGACGCCAACACATGGTCTTTCGCGATCGGGCATCGAAAGCGATCGCGCTGGTTTGAATTGCGGATGCTCCTCACCCCCGACCCCTCTCCTCGGAAAATACCGAGGAGAGGGGAGCGAGAGGGAGATGGAGACTCAGCGCGGAAAATCATGGCTCTGACGCGTATTTCGACTCAACGCTGAGCTTCCTATCTCT
>JBJOLO010000154.1:0-3365 GCA_046045565.1 Planctomycetota bacterium
CCATACCCTTTGCCGAAACGTTGGATGCGCGCGCGATCGACGCCAACACGCCGAATCAGCTCCATGAAGCCCGACTCGGATTCCATGCCGGACACCATCACCACCACGGGACACCGCAAGCGCGTGCTGGTGCGAATGGTCGTCAGGTCTTCGCGCATGGCCCGCTGAATCTCGTTCGCCTCCATGGCGCCACGCAGAATCAAACGATACGGCAGCACACACAGGATTCCATTGATAGGACAGAAAGGCTGACGAGCCTGACGCAGCAGGTAGCACAGGTAGTTCAGACGCTCGCCATGCTCCGAGAATTCGGTCGACGACAGTTTTGCGGTAGGTGGTCCGGATCCTCCCGAGCCCTGTCCGTCGGGCGTCATGGTGCCGGATACCATCGTACCCCGCAGGTCGATGGATCGTGCTGCGGCCGGGGCCGAGGAACTGCCGGCAACGACGGTGCCATGCATGTTGGGGGCGCCGCCACTGGGGCTGTTCCCGGAGTCGGATGAGCCAGGGGTCATCGTCGCTCGAAGATTAGGACTGCCGCCGCCCGCCGCCGCCGGAGCCGTCCCTTGCACCACCGGATTCGATACAAAACGGCTCAATCGCGATGTTTGGGTGCACGTTACAAACACCGCATTTTCAGAAGCATAGAAATGCACGGCACCAGGTCCGGAAGGAACGTCCCGCACTCGAAAGGGTAGCCCCGACGCCTTCAGTAAATGCCGCTCGTGCCGGTCGTCACCCACGCCTACTACTAAGAAGATTGGTACCGAAGTTACGTCGATTCCTTGGGCCGAGAGTGCCTTCATGCCCTGTTGCCATGCCTGATCGATATCGGGAAACGGGGAAGGACTGCCGGTGAGCCACAGCTTCACGGCGTAGTGAACGACGAACCCGATTGCGATGATGAGCGGCAGAATGATCACCCAGCGCCAGGCGAATCGGGTCCAGTCCGACGCCAGTTTGTCGCCAGCGACGCACCACTGGATCAACACCGCACTCACTAGCAATACGAACGTCGTGATCAAAGCAACCCGGAGGGGAAGCGGTAATCCGAGCAGCCGGCGGGGCCCGGAAATGACAGCCATCGGCGCCGACGTGACTAGGCGAATCGGATAGCTGATGATGTCGATTAGCGTTTGCCAGAATTTCATGGGATTGCTTGTCGCGCTGCGGCACGGATGAACACGTGACGCGCCGCTGAAGGGTGTTTCTTGTTCAAAGACGAATGCTGCTGGTTTGGCCTGTTGGCCGCCCTTCGGTTGGGTGTCCTATTTCGTTTTGGTGAAAAATACCGCCAGAACAATCGCGGCGGCGGCCACGATGGTGGTGACGAGTGCAGCGCCGATGAATTGGAACTTCCCATCAAGCGGTGCGGCACCCGAGCCGGGTTCGCCCGATTCTGACAGCGCCGGGCGCCCCTGCCCTGCCCGAATGGAAATCGACGTCTGCTTAGTCCAGATCGCCAGATCAGCCGGAAGTTGCAACTGAGCGGCTCGCATCGCTCCCGACGGGTCCCGGTAGAGACCGCGAAACCCCAGCACAACGCAGATGAAAAAAACTTCTAACGCGTCCTTGTTCGATAAGGTGGCTGCCTCATTTCCGCGCACATAAAACTGCTCGTAGGCATCATGCGTGGAGAACAGTTCCCACTCCATGGTGTTCTCCACCCACCAGTTCTTCCCCTGCCATGGCGACTCGATCAAGACCTCATCTACCCATGCCACCAACGCGTACTTGGCCAGTTGCCATTCCCGGGTCGGTCCCAACGATGCCTCGGCCTCGTCGAACCAAAGGCGGATCTTGCGACGCTCCTCTTGCGCGACGACTGGCTGCCCCTTACCGATCCGATCGAGCAGATCCAGCACGTGGGCAAAAACCCGGTCCACCGCTTGCGAGAAATTCGGAGTCATCGAGATGCCACCGCCGTTGGGGATTCTTTAGCAGGATCGGGTTGGGGAACGCTCGCGAGTTCAAAAACTCAAGCTCAGGGGGTCGAACATCGTCAGGGGGTATGGTTCTTTCCAGTGTCTCGCTCTTGCGGTCGCTTCGCTCTTATCGGCCTTTTGCGACGCGTTGCGATAAAAGCGACCGCGGGTTGCGCGATTTAGTTCGGGTTGCCAGGACCGCTTCCGGGGCTGGGGGGCACGGCAATCAGTGCAACCTGCAAAACCGCCTGCTTGGCTCGAAACGTTACAACCAGATTCCGCTGCCCTTCAAGTTGTGCCAAGTTGCTGATCAGCTGCTCGTTGAATCGCATCGCGAGCGTCTGCGAAATCTGCACATCCTTCCACGGGGTGTTGCCACGAGCGACCTCATAATACAGCCAGCTGGACGATGGCGGCACGGCTCGCGGAGCCTGCGGCAGGAGTCGAAGTTCCAGGCCCGGTGCGCGGTTCCGGAATAGGAACTCCACCTGTTCGCTACTGCCCATCTTCCAGTTCAGTTGTCCGGGCGCCAGCAATTCCTGGCATTCGCGGTCACTGATGTTGCTGTAGTTCACGCCGACAAACCAGTTCCAACCGCTATTGAACCACCGCGGTTCGATCGCCACCTGCATGCCGCGACCGGCGCCGACGAAATAACGCAGTTCGTACTCGTAGTCGCGTACGAGGCCCAGCAGAAACTCGATCTGCTTCTTGAGCCACGGGAAAATATAGCCCAGGTTGTCGTGATCATACCGAGGGAAGGCCGGCGGCCGACGGTTCGGGTGGAAAATCGAGAGCTGTCCGACGATCCGACACAACTCGGTGAACGCGTAGAACGGGTGCACGCCGCCCGCGAATGTGAGGCACCCCAACGTGGCGTAGGCCTCATTGAGCACCATCAGCATGTGAATGCGTTCGAGGTCGCCGGGCACATCAGTCGATAGCGAGATACCGCGCGACGTCACCTGTTCGCTTAAGACATTGATCTTCTCACCAATGATGTCGTAGATGGCGCGGACAATGCCAATGCCCAGAGGCGGCCAGGCATCAATCGAAAGCACCGGCGGTATGTACTCTTCGTCCAGCGTCGGGATCGCCCGCTCGTCACCCGACCGTTTGACCTGGGCGATCGGCAGCAACTCGTAACCCGAAACCGACTCGGCTGAACAAACAAGGCGAACCTGCAGCCCCTTGAGTTCGATCTCCTGTTCGTTGGCTCCGCGGCTCTCGTCAGGTAGCGGCAGGTTGGTCGATGCATACCGCATCCCGTCTTCGCTCGCGCCGCGGGCGACATTCTGTCGGCCGAGTCGCACTTTGGGGACAGCCAGGAAGACGCGAGTCTGCGTTTCTTTTGCGAATGCCTCCTTCAAGTCGACGGAGGTCGCTTTGGTTGCCGCCGCTTGCAGTTCGATGCGGTCTGGGTCTTGGCCGAGTTCGAGG
>JBJOLO010000237.1:0-3473 GCA_046045565.1 Planctomycetota bacterium
CGCTCAGCCCGGACGGAGAACGACTCGCAACCTGCGGCATGGACAAACAAATCCGACTGTGGTCGTCCCGCGACGGGAAGCTCGAGCGCGAATGGCCGCTAGCATCGGACGACATTTTCTCGATCGCTTTCCATCCCGACGGCAAGGCGATTGTCGCGGGCGACCTCAAGGGCATCGTTCGACATTGGAATCTGGTGGATGGATCGTTGGTGCGAGAATTCGATGCGAAGTCGCTGTACTTGCTCTCGTACATTCAGGATGTCGGGGGCGTACGTGTCCTGGCCTTCACTCCTGACGGCACATCGCTGGCAGTCGCGGGAGCCCAACCAGCCAACGGCGGATTCGTCGAAGCGATGCCGACGCTCAAGCTTTTCGATTGGTCAACCGGTGCCGAAATCCAGTCGATGAAGCTGGGAGAGAAGACGGAAGGTTTCGTTCACGATCTGGCCTTCCACCCCGATGGATATTGGATGGGAGTAACGAGCGGCCAACCGGGCCGTGGTGGCATGTTCTTTCTGCGCCCCGGAGAACCTCAGCCCTTTTTCACGCAATCGTTCCCGAATTGCCACTCCATCGCACTCGCCGCAGACCGCAAACAATTCGCGCTGCTCGCCAATGCAGGAACCTACGGTCAGATGAAATCGATGGCCCGACAGGGAATCTATCCCGGCAACACCTCGCCGATCCACTTGCTTGAGATCGGCAGCACAACCTGAATGAGCGTTTCGGGTCGCTACAGCCTCGAGTTGTAGGCGAGTCCGTACGCATGCGAGGTCGGCATGACGTGCGGGGCCATCGCATTACGCCGACGCGCCCGGCACCAGCACTTCGTCTCGTCGCCCCGCTTCGCGCGATTTGCCGAGAAAATGCGGCGTCTTCGGCTGGTCGTCACTCGGCTGATCATGATCCACATGCTTCGGCGGATTTGTCCCACGCCGAATGATCGCTCGTCCCCACTCCAATGCAGGACGTTCCACAAAGCGGTACATCAAGTCAGCAACCGCAATGCTGGCGAAGAGCCCTAGCATCAGCCATGCGAGTGCGGTAAGCGGTTGGTCGCCGGTGAGTCGGTATCCCACTCGCCCCACCAACCAACTGACCGGGTAGTGCACCAGGAAGAGGCTATACGAAATGCGCCCTAGATACTGCAGCGGTTTGCAACCAAACAATCGTTGCATGGATGGCATACGGCACGTGATCACAATCGTCACGGCCGCAACCAACGAGATGCACACTTCTCGCACGAACTGCCAACACAAGGCACCCGCAATCAGGCCTGCCAATGCCCAGAACCATGCGGAACGCAGCCGCCCATCCAACTGCCATCCGGCAACCACGCCCAGCATGTACAAGCAGAAGAAATGGTGAAACCAGACATCGGTCGCGGGATCTCGAACCGAATCAAAAAGCGACCAAAGTGTTAGCGGCGCGAAGCAGAGGACCAGGATCCAACGGTTCGGCAAAGCGGCAGCCATCGACCTCGTCAGGCCATGGCCAATGGTTGTTGTCCGGCCATCATCGATCCGGTCACTTCGTCCGTAAAGCCTGCCGTCAATCATGGTCGCGATGGCGAACAGGGTGACGAAGGCGATCTCCAATTGCAAAGCAATGGCGATGAACCAGATGCCCGTAGTCAGGCAATCGTAGCCCAAAACATCCTGACTGAAGGTCAGATGAGCAGCGAGTTGCGGCAGGGTAGGCAGGGTCTCGTTCAGGGTGCCATCGTTGAACCCCAGGATCGCGATCAGCGTCAGCAGGGCCGTGACGAGAACGGTTAGCCAATAGGCGGGTCCAAGCCGCAATACGCGCCAGCCGATTTGGCCCGGGACATCACCGAGCGTGCAGCGTCGTGATCGCAGCGCAAACGTCGCTCCGATGCCGGCCATGACGAAGAACCATTGCACGGCCATCCAGCCATTCGCCATGCCCGTGCTCATCCAGTCGGGCAACAATCCCTTTGCCGCCTCAGGCAACGGTCCGTAGCGAAAGATATGGTAGAGCGCGATCGAAATCGCTCCGATGCCTCGTAGGCCATCGATCACAACAAGCCGGTTCATGGTGCAGGCAATCCAACCGTCGCTCGGGGGGAGCGATCAAAAATGACATTCACACCGGCTGCCCTGCCGCATGAAACTTCGACCATCGTGCTCGATTACTACATTCGTTGCATCCTAACTGTTCCGCAAGGTTTTTCAATGAACCTATCGGGATTCACCGCAGTTTCCCCTTAACGTAGGCGAGACGGCCGGCAAAATCGCGATAAGCTGGGCAAGGATTCACCCTTCGAGAACGCAAACGAAGCCATGCCGACTAGGAGTGCGACTGCACTTCTTGCAGCGAGTCTGCAAATCCGGCCAACTGACCGGCATCGCGCGTAATCGTGATCGTAATCACCTCCAGATCGATGCAGTTCGGCTGAAAGCCGAACGGATCTTCGATCTCGACACTCGTCTCTTCCATGCCGAACATCCCCAGCGCCACCACGGCCATCACCAGGGGTGAAAACCACCCGAGTTTCGCGCACAGGACCAAAGGCAACGTCGCCAGATAGGCCAAAATCATCAGCTTGATAAGTGACACGTAGGCAAAAGGCAGCGGCGTCTTCTGGATCTTTTCGCACCCCCCCTGAGCACTCACCATTTCGGCAATCAGCCATTCACAATGCCGCGTCATCTCCGGATCCAGGATGCCGTTTCGAGCTTGTCGAGCGACCCAATGCGTCATTCCCGCAGCGATGGCCGTCGGTTGGTTGCCGAACGTCTCTGCCACTTGTCGCAATTCGTCTGGAAGAAACGGTCCTGTTTCCGATAGATCACGCGACCCCCTTAAGGAATGCCGCAAACTGATGACGTAGCTGGCAATCAATCCCGCGATTTCCTTGCCTTCCTTGGTATAGGTCGCAGCAGCTCGCGCCAGATTGCGACTTGAATTGACAATCACGCCCCAATGCGATCGCCCCTCCCAATACCGCGAGTTGGAGCCGTTCATACGCACGACCAGGAGAAAACCGATGAGCGATCCCAGCACGGTGTGACCGAAGGCATCGATGCCCATCGAGCCTAAGGCCGGATTCCAAATTCCGGTCTCCATGCTGAAAAGCAGTTGGCAAACGGCGCAGTAGACGGTGGCTACGAGGATACGCAGGTAGCAGATCGGCATTGCCGTCCCGTGCCAAGCGAATGCCGTTTGAATCCAGTTCTTGCTGTTGTAGTTCACGTAGCCTGAGGTCGCGTGTTTCATTGTCGCACTATCCGAAACCGTCCTTCGCGAGTCATGTAGTCAGAGGAATCATGCAATCACGGCGACCGAACACGACGAGTAGAAAACCGACTCGGCATCTCAACGGATCGCACCGTTAGCCGACCGTTTTTTGAATGTCGATGTCACCCGACGCGAGTTCGTACACCAACCCGATCACGCGAAGGGTTCCGGCCGCGACGGCATCGCGCATACAAACGCTGTGTGTCAGCAGG
>JBJOLO010000238.1:0-5510 GCA_046045565.1 Planctomycetota bacterium
TGATCCATCGTGTCGAACAGCCAGCCCAGTGCGGCGACGATGAACACAAACCAGTGATAACGGTTCAGTTCGCGGTACCAGGGGCGATTCGATTCATTCATCGCAAGCAATTCCTGTATTCCTAGATGCCTTTATCCGCCAGCCAGCGTTCGGCGTCGAGCGCGGCCATGCAACCGGTTCCTGCGGAGGTGATGGCCTGACGGTAGTAGTCGTCGGCCACGTCGCCCGCTGCAAAGATGCCCTCAACGCTCGTCCAAGTCCGGAAAGGTCGACTGAGCTTGAGGTAACCTTTGTCATTCATCTCGAGCTTGCCGTTCAGGAATGCCGTGTTCGGCGTGTGTCCGATGGCGACGAACATCCCGCTGACGGGCAGTTCGCTGATCGAGCCGTCGACCGTGTTACGAAGCCGAAGGGCTCGAAGCCAAGTATCGCCGACGCATTCTTCCACCACGCTATTCCAGACCGGCTGGATCTTCGGGTTGCTGAGCGCCCGCTGGGCCATAATCTTCGAGGCCCGCAATTGATCGCGGCGATGGACCAGATAGACGACCGAAGCGAACTTCGTGAGGTAGGTGGCTTCTTCGACGGCCGAGTCACCACCGCCGATGACGGCGAGCGGTTTGTTGCGGAATCCCGGGAGTGCACCGTCGCAAACAGCGCAGGCGCTGACCCCCTTGTTCTTGAACGCGTTTTCGGACGGCAGGCCGATGTAGTTTGCCCGAGCTCCCGTGGCGATGATCACCGCATGCGCCTCGACGGTGCGGCCTTCATTTGTTCGTATCACGAACGGATGACGCGAGACATCAACATCGACAACGTCTTCGCCGATCACGCGCGTGCCGAAATTGATCGCCTGCTGCTTGATTAATTCAACCAGTTCCACGCCCTGGATCGCATAATGGGTTTCGTGGCCTTTGGGAGGCGGCGGCAGATTGTAATGCCGGTCGGCCGCAACCGCACTTTCTACGAAGGCGCGAATGTTCCCCGCCGGGAACCCCGGATAGTTTTCGACTTCCGTGGTGAAAGCGAGTTGGCCCAACGGAATCATGTCGGGCTGAATGGTGCCCTCAAAGACGAGCGGTTGCAGGCTCGCCCGCGACGCGTAAATGGCGGCCGACCATCCTGCAGGACCACTACCGATAATCACAACGTGCTCGGCCAAAGTATTTCCTTTCCACTGAAAAAACGGGCTTAAATTCGAGTGCCATTATAGGTATCCACGCGCACCGGTCTACCGGTCGCATTCGGGGATTCAGCCGACGGCTGCTTGGGAGCGCTCGGGGAGGAACTCCGCGGGCAGCATGCGAAATCTTGTCGCCGATCAAGCAGTCCGTTATCGTACGGAGGCTTTGAGCCGAATCGGGCTATCCCGCTGCTTGCCGCTTGCTGATTTTTTGTGAAGGCTGATGATTTATGGAATCGATCCGTTACGTGCTGGGCCATGGAATGCCCGTCTTGTTATTGGTCTTGGCCTGTTTGGCGATCGCCTATCGCTACTACAGTGCATTCCTGGCATCGCATGTGGCGGCGCTGGATGATTCGCGGGTCACCCCGGCTCACCAGATGAACGACGGTCAGAATTACCACCCCACGAACAAATGGGTGCTTTTCGGCCACCATTTTGCGGCGATCTCCGGTGCCGGCCCGCTGATTGGTCCGGTGCTTGCCATTCAGTTCGGCTATTTGCCGGGCCTGATTTGGATTGTGGTGGGCGTGTGCCTGGCCGGTGCGGTCCAGGACATGCTCGTGTTGGCCGCCAGCGTGCGGCGCAATGGCCGTTCGCTGGCGGAGATTGCTCGCGCTGAGATCAGTCCTGTGGCCGGCGCCACCGCTTCGATTGCGATTCTATTCGTCGTGATCATTGCGCTCTCGGGGCTCGGCGTTGTGGTTGTCAAAGCTCTCGGAGGCGAAGAAATCAAACTCGCAAAAGGGACGGTGATCGAACTACCCGAGGGCGGAGAGGTCAAGGTTTCGGTGGAAGCGGGACGCGAACTGGCGGTGATTCCACCGCAAACGCGCATCGTTTATCCCAACGGTGCGTCGGTTTCGCGAGGGGAGTCGTTTCGGATCGTACATCCGCACGCCGAATCGGCAGCGAGTGCTTTCGAGGTTCGGGATCAGCGGCTCGAGCTGCCGGATGATCTTGTGACGCAGGAGATTGCCGGAAGTTCCTGGGGCACCTTCACGATCGCCTGCACGATTCCGATTGCCCTGTTCGTTGGTCTGTACATGTACAAGATTCGTAAAGGCGCGATCGTGGAGGCTTCCCTGATCGGCGCAACGGCAACGCTGCTTGCCACCGTCGCCGGAGGATGGATTCCCGGGTCGAGTCTCGAACCGTATTTTTCGTTGTCCCGTCAATCGACGATCGTGGCGATTTGCGGGTATGGATTTATTGCGTCGGTGCTGCCGGTCTGGCTGCTATTGTGTCCGCGGGACTATCTATCGAGCTTCCTGAAAATCGGCACGGTGGTGCTGTTGGTGGCGGCGGTGGTGATTGCGAATCCGAAATTGGAAGCGCCGATGGTGAATGAGTATTTCGCTGGAGGAGGCGGGCCGTACTTCAATGGTGCGATCTTTCCGTTCTGCTTTATCTGCATCATGTGCGGCGCGATTTCCGGTTTCCACGCGCTTGTGTCGTCCGGTACGACGCCCAAGATGGTGAATCGCGAAGGCGATGTGCGCATGATCGGCTACGGGGCGATGTTGATCGAAGGACTCGTCGGTATCGTCGCGCTGGTTGCCGCAGCCTCGCTGCCGCAGGGTGATTACTGGGCGATCAATATCGACTTGTCACGCGTGGAAAAATACGCGGCCACGTTAGAGAAGATGAATGCGCAGACCGACAACTTGACGGAGATCGAACAACAAGTGGGAGGTGAAACGCTGCGCGGGCGAACCGGCGGTGCGGTAACGTTGGCTGTCGGTATGTCGAAGATCTTTACGGAAGCGATGTCCCGCTTCGGAAACGTTGCGGTCGATCGTGTGATCAAATACTGGTATCACTTCGCGATTATGTTCGAGGCTCTGTTTATTTTGACGACGATCGACACCGGTACGCGGATCGCCCGGTTCCTGCTGCAGGAATTCCTGAGCCGGTTTCACTCTGCCTTCGAACGAACCGACTGGGTTCCCGGTTCGGTGTTGTCGACAGCCCTTGTCACGCTTGGCTGGGGAGGGCTGATTTGGACCGGTTCCATCGAGACAATCTGGCCGATGTTCGGCATTGCGAATCAGTTGCTCGCCGCGATCGCCCTCTCGGTCGTCTCGACGGCGGCGATCAATGCAGGGCGAGGCCGTTGGGCGCTGCTCACGATCCTGCCGATGGTATTTGTTGTCACGACAACGACAACGGCCGCATACCAGATGGTGACGGGGCGATTCTGGTCGCTGATCCGTGAGGGACTCGGGGACGCCGACCGCGGTATGAACACGGCGAAACTGATTCAAGGTTGTTTGAACAGTTTCTTTGTGATCTTCATGGTGGTGAGTGTCGGGATCATTTTGCTGGAGGCGATCTATCGCTGGTTTGGTCGGCCCAATCGTGAGTCGCCCAAGGCGGTAGCCCCGCCGGTCCGTTCCTGACTTTCGTGCGGGAGTGCGTTGGAATGGCGGCTGGCATCGTGCTGTGTGGTGGTAAGAGCATCCGCATGGGGCAGCCCAAAGCCGATTTGCCTTTCGGCGGAGAAACGCTTTTAGAGCGTGTTGTCAGAAGGCTGGCCGCAGTGGTCTCGCCGGTCGTTGTCGTCGCGGCTCCCGATCAATCGCTTCCAGGTTTTACGACGGAGGTGCTCGTGGTACGCGACGAGCGTACGGGAGCAGGGCCGCTGGAAGGATTGCGGCGCGGGCTGGACACCTTGCGGACCGTGACCGATTTCGCATTTGTCACCAGTTGTGACTCGCCGTTTGTTGAGGCGGCCTTCGTGACAGAGATGCTGAGTCGTGCGCAGTCACATGATGCCGCCGTGCCTGTCGATCGATCCGGTGACAGCGAGTTTTATTTTCCGCTGGCCGCCGTGTATCGCACGAGCTTGGGAGCGGTGATCGGTTGCATGCTGGATGCTGGCGAGTTTCGCGTCACGCAGCTCTTTGCCCATATAAGCACAAGCAGAGTGGATCTGAAGGAATTGCGTGAGGTCGATCCGGAACTCGTATCGCTCGTGAATGTGAATCACCCGGCCGAGTATCAGGCAGCGTTGCGGCGCGAAGGGGGCAGGTCGAGCGAGTGAGCAAGGGGTAAACCAACGCGTCGTAGATTGCGTCGCAAGTCGATGATCGAATGAGGCGTCGGAGCCGGAGCGACGGGACTACTGCAGGAATCGATAGAGCATTCCGATCGTTCCGCTGATGACCAAAAGCGATGCGGCGATGAGGAAGCGAGCAAACAATCGCCGATGCTGCGTACCGCGCAACACGCCCACCATCCGGCGGATTTCACCTTCGGGACAGGGATCCCATATTCGATCGACTCGTCTCATCAGCGCACCCTTATTTCACGACGTTGCCAGGTTCGAAGTGTTCGAGTCTCAGCGGGTCGCAGGTAATCGTGAGCGAGTCGGCGTGGATCCAAGAGATGGAATCCGTTGTTATCCCAACGGACCAGATCGTCATCCGCCATGAGTTCAATCGCGTACTGAGTCACCTCCAGATCGCTGCCCGCCAAACGTGTCAGTTCGCGGAGCGAAAGCGGAACGGGCAACGACACGCCGTGCGCCGGTTGAAAATCGCCGATGCTTACCGCATTGAGCAGAATGCGTGCGACACGCTGACGCGTCGTACGAAACACCAGATCGGTAAGCCAGCTGGTCAATTGATTCTTCTTGAATCGAACGCGTCGCGAAACGCGTGTGACGACATCGGAGTGGCGATCGAGGATTCGATCGAAGAAAGTGATCGGGATGGCGATCACCGTGGCAGCGGTGTCCGCCGCGATGGAATTGCCGTGCAGGAGGCTGCTGCATCCCGGCACGATACCCAGGAAATCGCCGGGTTCCAGTTGTGCCGTCACCGGCGACTGATCGTGGCGATAGGTGACCTCAAGGGACACGCATCCGTCACTGATCAGAAAAACGGACGGCTCTTCCGGCAAGTCGATCGACGTGCCCCGCGCAAACGTCTGTGCGCGGCTGTGATATTCAAGCGGGCGGATTTCGCTTTCCGTCAGCCGCTCAAACAACGGGATGTCTTTGACGAACCAAAGTCGTTCCATCGCCCGTGACCACTCCATCGGAATTCGTCGATGCCTGGTATCCATCGGCCAGAAACCGAAAATCGCTTGTGCCGATATGCGGATCGATCGATTATGCGGACGAACTGGGGAAACAACGGGCGGATCGGCGGTCGAGAGACCGTATGCAATCGCCATAGCCGTCATAAACGGATCGGAGGGAAAATCTTTTCAGAGGCGACGATGTCGGCGAGGTCAGGAAGTTGCGGCAAAGACCGGGCTAACACAAACCGCGCCGGACGAAAGGATGCGAGGCAGGGAAGCATGCCCAGCATGGAAGCGT
>JBJOLO010000242.1:0-5160 GCA_046045565.1 Planctomycetota bacterium
TGGGACACTCCAACGCGAATTCCAATGTCCGATCCAGGCCAAGGAGCGATGGTTACATCCCAGCGCGTAATAGATCCGCGGGCCGGTGAACAACATCCCGTTGATTGCACCAAGGCTAGAAATGCAAATCAACGCGCTGATCACCACGCGCCCCGCACCCCCGAATCGCATTTCCATGACGTTCGCAGCGACGGCGTCGGCCTTCACCAGGCCCTCAAATCCAAGCACGCGTAGGAACGCCCAATTCGCGGCGACGTAGATACCTGCCACCGTCAATGCACTGCACACCAACCCTCGGACGATCGTGCGCTGCGGATCTCGCATCTCGGCCGCAACGTTCGACATTTCATTCCAACCACCGTAGATGAACATGATCACAATCATGGCAACGCTGGGTGCTGCAGACGAGCCTGAAGAGGAACCGTCGGAAATTGGTGCCCTTGCCGAATCGAACAGGCCGCCGCCCTCCGCGGGTGGCAGCAAGACCATCGCGGTTACGATGATCGCCGCGAGTCCAAAGACCTTCATGATCGTGAGTCCATTTTGCGTCCACTTGCCGCTCTGCACACCAAGCAGGTTCGTCAGCGTCAAAATACCGATCGGCAACGTTGCTGCCAGGAGCGTGCTGACTCGCGTTGCCTTGAGTTCCAACAATTGGTGCGCGTAGTTCGCGAACACGAACGCCATGGTGCCAATGTTGCCGGGCCGGATGATCCATAGGTCGGCCCAGGCAAACAGAAACCCCACGCCATTACCGTAAGCCTCGCGCAGAAAGACATACTCGCCACCCTGCCGAGGATAAGCGCTGGTAAGCTCGGCGTAGCAAATCGATCCCAGGAGCGCGGCCAGACCGCCAAGCACCCATAACGCGAGCAGTACCATCGGTCCCGACGTGTTGGACGCGACGAACGGCGGCGATTCGTAGATGCCTGCACCGATAATGATCCCGACGTTGATACAGACAACGTCCAGCAGATTCAATTTGCGTTGCGGTTCAGACATCGGATGCTCGCGAATACCTCCACGGACGATTCCCGGTCGAACTGCCGCACCCTTCCGGTACCCGCCCCGTGATGCGGCCGTTATACTCTGAACCGAATACCAACACGATATGTCGAGAGCCAGGCGAGCCCCGTATTTTTGGAAAGAAGATGAACCGAACCAACGAGATCTGCCCCCGCCCCGATCCCGTGCCGCCATCGCGGACGGTGCCGCATGCGAACCCGATTTACTTGACTTCGGTCTGGAGTTGCGAGAGCCCCGCGGAGGCAGACGCGATCCTGGGCGGCCAAATGCCCGGCTACGTCTATCAGCGTGACGCCAATCCGAACTCAGATCTCCTCGCCGCGAAGTGCCGCGAACTGCACGCGGCCGAACAAGCGATCCTCACCTCGTCCGGCATGTCTGCCATGGCAACCGTCGTCCTGTCGCAACTGGCACCGGGCGATCACCTCCTGTTGAGCCGCCACCTTTACGGCAAAACCACGCAACTGATGGGTCATGAATGTGCGCGGTGGGGAGTCGACCACGCGCGAGTCGACACCACGAAACTCGACGCGGTGGCCGCTGCCATCACGCCCCGCACGCGATTGCTGGTTGTCGAGACGATCGCCAATCCGCGACTGCAGGTTGCCGACCTGGAGCAACTCGCATCGCTCTGCAGGCAGCACGGCGTCAAACTTCTCGTAGATAACACCTTTGCAACGCCGCACCTTTGTCGACCGCTCGAATGGGGCGCCGATTTCGTCATGGAGAGCGTGAGCAAAATGATGAACGGCCACAGCGATGTGATGCTCGGCCTGCTCTGCGGCAGGTCCGCCGACTGGTCACGCGTGCATCAAACCGTCTCCACCTGGGGCTTGGCAAGCAGTCCGTTTGAAGCATGGCTCTCGATGCGGGGCCTGGCCACCTTGGCGGTCCGCATGGATCGCGCGTGCGACAATGCAATGGCAGTCGCGAAGTCACTGATGCAATCGAAGCAAATCGCATCGGTCGACTATCCCGGGCTGCCCCAGCATCCGCAACATGGTCTGGCGCGAAGCCAATTCGAAGATCGCTTCGGCTCGATCGTCACAATTCATTTACGCGGCGGACGCAAAGCGGCAGATGCATTTATCGCTGCGGCTCGCGGCATTCCCTTCTGCCCATCCCTCGGCGAAGTTTCGACCACGCTCAGCCACCCGGAATCGACCAGCCACCGCGGACTTACGCCCGACGCTCGAAAAGAACTTGGTATCGATGGCGGAACGATACGCCTTTCCGTCGGCATCGAAGCGTTCCCGCAGATCGAACAGCATTTGCAAGAAGCTTTGGGAGCAATCGACTCATGCGTTTAGTCGTCAATCGAGTTTGCAAGCAGTATCCCACCCGCGGTGAACCTCTATCGGTTTTGCGTGAGGTCAGCCTTCAACTGGCATCGGGCGAAAATGCTGCGATCGTCGGCCCTAGCGGTTCAGGAAAAAGCACGCTGCTCCACATTCTCGGAACGCTGGAAAGTCCCACCTCCGGCGAAGTCACCTTTGACGGCGAGAATCCCTCCACACTTACCGCAGACGCACTCGCTCAATTCCGAAATCGGCATATTGGTTTTGTCTTTCAAGAGCATCACCTGCTGCCCCAACTCACCACCCTGGAGAACGTGCTCGTACCGACACTCGCGCAAGGGCGTCCCTCGGCCGAACAGGTTGCACGGGCACGGCAATTAATTGAACGCGTGGGACTGCGGGAACGGATCGACCACCGTCCGGCGGAACTGTCGGGAGGCGAACGACAGCGCGTCGCGGTAGCCCGCGCACTGATTGAATCGCCATCCGTGCTGCTGGCCGACGAACCGACCGGCAGCCTGGATCGAACGAATGCGCGCGCAATCGGGCAACTGCTGTTGCAACTGCAACAGGAGGAATCCACGATCCTGATTGTCGTCACGCACAGCCCTGAATTGGCCGGTCTGTTCCAACGGCAATGGCAACTCGATGACGGACGATTAATCGAGCATTCGACTCGAGACGCCCACGCATCCGGGAGCACACCATGAGCAACCGTGCGCCTCTCTCGACGGGATGGCTGGTCATCCGCAGCCTTGTCTACCACGCGCGGTCCCACTTGGCCGTCGTGCTCGGCGTCGCGGCCGGCACAGCAGTTCTTACAGGTGCATTGCTCGTGGGAGATTCGGTGCGAGGCAGCTTGCGCGACCTTGCGTTGGATCGGCTTGGCAAGATCGATCACATCCTGGTCTCCGATCGTTTTTTTCGCGCCGAACTGGCGGAGGAGTTCCTTGCCGACGCGAATGTCAAGTCGCGGGTAGCATCCGTGGTGCCCGCCATCCTGCTGCCGGGATGCACTGCGGAAACCTCGATGGGCGAGACGTCGCGACGCGCCACCAACATTACGCTGGTCGCCGCAGATGCATCGTTCTGGTCGCTCCATGCAGATGGCCCCAAGCCCGAGCGCGAACTGCAAGACGGCGAAATTGTGCTCAATGAGCCGCTGGCGGCCGATTTAGGCGTGAAACAAGGAGACGAAGTTGTCGTGCGGTTGCCGACCGGCAATCAAGTGCCGGCCGACAGTCCGCTCGGACGCCGCACCGATCGCGTGCAGAATCTGGCTCAACTTCGAGTCGTCGATGTGCTGCCAGCGAAGGGGCTCGGCCGGTTCGGACTGCGCTCAACCCAGAATCTGCCTCGCAATGCCTACTTGCCGTTGCGTGTCGTGCAGAGCGAACTCAAGCAGCCCGACAAGATCAACGCACTGCTGGTGTCCGGCGCTGCGACTTCGGATCGCGACCCGCAAATCGCAACGCAGCTCTCACAATCCCTGCGCCCGTCGCTGGCAGACTACGGCCTGAAACTTTCCCGTATCCGCCAGGAGTTTCCACCCGGCGCTGACCAACCCTCGGAAGTGGTATTCGATTACATCCAACTTTCCACCGACCGCCTGCTGCTCAGCGACGCCACGGTCCGTGTCGTTCGCGAGGCTTGGAAGCCGTACGCGCCGCAGGAGGTGTTGACCTACCTGGCGATGACGATCACGCGCGCGGCTGATCCGTCGATCTCGATACCCGTTTCGACTATCACTGGCATTGATTCCATCCCGGCGCTCGGTCCGTTGCTGCACGCCGACAAGACGCCGATGGAATGGACTGCTGACGACGAGCTCGTTTTGAATTCCTGGGCCGCCAATGATTTGAAGGCATCGCCCGGCGAACGTTTGATCGTGCGGTATTTCGAACCCGAGACCACGCATGGCGAGCCGGTTCTTACCTCGCGCGAGTTTACGCTCAAGGAAATTGTGCCAATCACGGAACCCGCGATCGGGTTTCGACGCAACGCGCCGCCCAAATTTGATTCGCGTCCGACGCTCGCCAACGATTCCGACCTCACGCCTGTCGTCGAGGGGTTCACCGATCAGGCCACCATTAATGATTGGGATCCACCGTTTCCCTACGACAAAAAATCGATTCGACCGCAGGACGACGACTATTGGTCGAATCATCGCACGACCCCCAAGGCATTCGTTTCACTCCGCGAAGCAAGGCGACTGTGGGGCAGCCGTTTCGGTGCAACCACGTCGATTCGTATCGCGCCGGCACCCGATGTCGATGCGAAGCGTCTGGAGACGATGCTATTGGACGCGCTGCATACCGATCGCAGTGCCGCCGCATTTACGTTCCTGCCGATCAAGGCCCAGGCAATCGCTGCATCGTCCGGAACCACCCCGTTTGACATGCTGTTTCTCGGCTTGAGTTCCTTCATCATCGCAGCCGCTCTGATGCTGGTCGCCTTACTGTTCCGCTTGAACATCGAGCGGCGTGCACGGGAATTGGGCGTGCTGATGGCGGTCGGATTGCCCAGGTCACAACTACGCCGCATCTGGATTCAAGAGACCTGCGGACTGGCAATCGCTGGCGGACTGCTGGGAGTCGCCGCCGGCGTGGGATATGGATGGTTGATGCTGGCAGGACTGCGAACGTGGTGGCTGGGTGCGATCTCGACTCCGTTTCTCCAACTCCATGTCACCGAGCGTAGCCTGATCCTTGGTTTATTGAGCGGCGTAGGCTTGTCGGCCGCCGTCATTCTCTGGTCCTTGCGGCAGTTGCGACGCGTCCACGTGCGACAGTTGCTTGCCGGGAATGCCGCCGAGTCAAGTCTCGTGCAAACCAAG
>JBJOLO010000248.1:0-3830 GCA_046045565.1 Planctomycetota bacterium
GCGTCACCCTCCACGCTGATTTCGCCGTCGATTTCGTCGAGCGAATTCGACGCGTTGCCGAGGTTGATCTTGTCACTGCCATTCCCACCGCTGATGGTGATCGGGTCCTTGCTACTTTGGACGTTGATGACGTCGTCCATGTCTCCTAAATCAATCAGCAGGGAGGTGAGGTCCGTTGTCGCGGCGCAGGTCACTGTTGCAATGGTTGAAGTGCCATCGAGCGTGGCGCTGCAATTTGTTCCTGCAAAACCATCTAACTTTGAGAATCCAGCGGTATCCTCAACGGTGTAGGTCAGGCCATCGGCTGAATTGACCGTCACGGTATCCTTGTCGCCCGTTTCGGCCGTCAGCGAGAGTGTCTTCGTCGTGTCGTCGTAGCTCAAAACCGCCAGCATGGCTCGTTCCTCAAGCAATTCCGCGAGTAAGCGGCGGCGGATCTTCGCTTTGGACTGAGAAATGCGGTCTTGCTTCAAGCTACGAATGGACGACTTGCGGTCGGCACGACGCATGGAATTCCCCTCATGATCAGGATTTTGCAACTTGGGGTACCAGAGTAACTATCCCGATCGAGGTAGTCAACAAACAAGATGTGAAAACTGGCCATTTCGAGGGGGGACGGCGCCTGGGACGCTGACTCGATCGATCGGAAAGGCCGCCCGAAACGCGTAAACGGTTGCGGGAATTGCTTCTGTGCCCTAATCTGTAGCAGAGGGATGGTGGGCGGTTCGAACACGTAAGCTGTGCGGGGTACGCGAGCTTTATGGGGCGATTCTTTCGACCGAACGACGAACCAGTGCCGGGCTATAAGCTCGTCGAATGGATTGGCTCGGGCCAATTCGGCCAAGTCTGGAAAGCGGCCGGACCGGGCGGTGTGCCCGTCGCCATGAAGATCATCGAGAGCGCAGGGTCCGTCGAGGGACGGAAGGAACTCCGCGCCTTACGGCTGCTCAAGAACATCCGCTACAACTCCCTCGTGCCGCTCATCGGCTTCTGGCTAAAAGACGAAAACGACCAGTTGCTTGACGAAGAATCGCTCGATTCCGCTGGGCTCAACGATGTCGCCTTAGCAGGAATGCGTGCCACGCAAGTCGCGGCCGCCCAAGGCTCGCAAACCGCGCAACTCTTTATCGCCATGGGACTTGGCGAAAAGACACTGTTCCATCGCATGGCAGAATGCCAGCAAGAGGGTCTCACCGGGATCCCCGTCGGCGAATTGATCACGTACATGCAGGATGCGGCCGATGCGATCGACTACCTGAACAAGAAACACAATATCATTCACTGCGATATCAAGCCGCAAAACATCCTGATCATCAGCGAGCGGGCTCAGGTTTGCGACTTCGGTCTAGCAAAAGCCATCGGGAACATCCGGGCAACCGTGGGGGGCAAGACCCTTGGATACAGCGCCCCGGAGGTCGATCGTGGCGAGGGCCCCGGCCATGCTACCGACCAGTACTCCCTGGCGGCCAGCTATTACGAGCTTCGAACCGGCCATCTGCCGTTCCACGAAGACGATGCTCGGTCCGAATACACTGTCGTCAAGGCCAAATGCGAAGGGCGTCTTGACTTGTCCCGCGTCACCGACGCGGAACGTCTAGTCTTGCAGCAAGCCATGGCGCCCGACCCCAACAACCGGTTCGCCTACTGCCGCAAATTTATCAGGAGTCTGTTCGAGTGTTTCCCCGACCATGAAGCGGTGGGGATGCTCAACGTGGATCGTGATCTCTCGATTTACGATTCCGACCCGGGAGCGGGACAACCGGCGGTTTTACCCTCCATGAAATCCTCGGACGCCTTTACCCAGACGATCGTGCTCAGCGATTCGACCAGCGGTTCCGCCGGTAGCCCAGCGATCACCAACTTGGCGATTACGAGCACAAACGCTTCGCGGGAAACGAAGATACCAAAAGACACCAAACCCGAGGCACGTGCCCCCGTCCAGCCGGCTGAGAGCCGTCGTCTTTGGCCGATCGTTGTCACGCTGGCAGCACTCGCCGCCGGGGCTGGCGGCTTTGCCGCCTACAAGTTCGGACTGTTCACGCCGCCCAGCGGCGGCAATGTTCGTGAAGCCTACGCTGCGTTGATTGAAGAGCACGACTACAGCACCGCCGCGAAATTGCTTACGAAAAACTCCTCGTCATTCGAAGGCAATGATTGGTTGCAACTCATCCGCGAATGGAGCGAACTCGGCAACACCGATGCCGCGGTTCGCAACCAGATTCAGCAGACTTTCCCGTCCAATGATATTGGCATACCCGAAGTCGCCAACGAACTCCGTGCCATCCAAGAGCGATGGCTCCAGCGAGATGGCACCGCTCTTCGAGAGACACGACAGCTCGTCGATCAGCGGAAATGGCCTGCCTATGCCATCAAAGAAAAGGAACTCGAGCCGATTCTCAGCTGGCTCAACGCAGTTTCGGATGGTCCACTTAAGGACGCAGCTCAACAAATCGCGTGGCAATTCGAAGTTGACCGACTGCGCCGCGACGCTTTTCTCGCTTCGGAATCGATCGAAGCCGAAGGTGAAGACAATTGGTCGAAGCTGATTGATCGGGCGGATGACCTGATCGCAAAGGCGCCGACCGTCGGAGCGGCTCTCGCCGCCTCGGACCTTGCGAACATGACACTTCAGCTCCGTCAGATCAAGGTCCGTGGCCGACTGGAGAACAAGTCCTTGCGATCCGATCTTGCCGCTCGAACGGCGATGATCGGCGAGGTGGTGGCGTTGGGCGGCCAAGACGGCAACGCATTGGGCGAGCCTGAATTTGAACCTGCTTTGGAGAAGTTCCGAGCCAGTCTCATGGAGCAGGTCGGAGCGATTTTCAAGAAAGCCGACCGCACCGAGGCGGAAGATCGCCTCATGGGCGAAGCGCAGAAACTAATCCCGTCCTTTGCCACGTTTATCGAATACGCAACGAAATACGCGGAATTCAAAGCCGACGTCGCGGCGGAGCGGTTCGCTCAGGCTCGCGCTGGACTGCAGAAACTGCGGGAACTTCGCGGCTTGGAAAAGCCCGAACGTGACAAGATCGAATTGGCGGGACGGCTGTTGGAATGGATCGACCCGGAAGGCAAATCCAGCCCTGAATTCAGCCAATTTTTGGCGGACCTTTCGGCGGCGGCCAAGGACGATGCGAGCCAGGGCGAATGGGCCGACAGGATGGCCACCGGCGTTGCCGCTCAGGCACAGCAGTGGCTGGCATCCGACGAGGCTCGGGCGAACGCCTGGACCGAGGAACTGCTCAAGCCTGCGGAGGGCGAAGATGCGATCAAGTTGCAGCCTCGCTTGCTGCCGCTAAAGCGGATTCTGATCGGCAACCGGTTAGCACGTGGCTTGTTTGCAGCCGAACAAAAAGTCGGCGACTTGCTCGAACCGCTGAACGCACTCGAACCGGAAACATTGAACTCGCTACCACTCCAGATTGCCTGGAATGAAGCGCGGCTCTCACAACCGAAGCCGGACTTGCGCGACATCCAATCGCGGCTCGAGAAACTGCAAAAAGATCTGCCTCGCGAATCCGACCCGTCGCTCGCCAGCTATTACGACTACGTTGTCGCTTTAACGCAACGGGCCCAAGATGGCGACAGCAGCCAAGCCACCAAGAACATGCTGGCCGCGTTGTCGACCGCCAAGACGGTCACTGGGGCGAAGTGGAGTGACAACAACGAACGTCGTGAACAGGTGCTGCAGATCCTCGTGCAGCAAATGGAGAAACTTGCTCCAAACAACAGCTGGTTCCTCGATCCGAACCGGCAGATTTCCCAGGAACTTCGAGACCTTGCCGAATCGGCGGATACCCTGGCGACCGGCCTACCCGAAAAGAACCTGC
>JBJOLO010000286.1:0-4010 GCA_046045565.1 Planctomycetota bacterium
ACGTCACCACAAGTTCCGACCGATTCTTTGAACACGTCGACCGAACCCTGTCCAATCTGATGCAAAAGGACTTCGACCTCGACGAGACTCGGACCCAATTCGAGGAAACGTTTGCCAATGAGTTGCCGACGCTTGACCAGCTTTATCAGCAGAACCAGGCAGCGATTGCCACGTTAAGCATGGAGACCGAGAAGTTGGCAGCAGCGGACGAGATGGTCGCAACCAACACGGTGGCGTGGTGGTCGCGTTTCCGCTTGGGACTCGCGATCGTGGTGTTATCGTTGGTCGTGTCGCTCGGATGGTGGATCGCCCAGGGGATCGTGAATCCGACGAAAACTTTGATCAGCCGCATGCGGGAAATGGCGGAAGGTGCGGGAGATCTCACCGCGAGAATCCCCGTCGACAGCCAAGACGAAATCGGCCAATTGTCTCATTGGATTAACACGGTAATTAAGCGATTGCATGATCTGGTCGCCGAAATCAAGCGCTCAAGTATCGACCTGATGGCGACAGCGACGCAAATCGCGGCAACAGCGAAACAACAGGAATCGAACATGCATTCCTTCGGCGCTTCGTCGACCGAGATCGCAGCTGCGGTCAAAGAGATTTCAGCCACCAGCCAGCAACTAACGGGCACGATGGACGAGGTAAATTCCGGCGCCAGCCACACCGCTGAATTAGCGGACAGCGGCCGAGCGGGTCTTACCGACATGGAAGCCGCCATGCATCGCCTGGCGGGAGCAACCTCGTCGATCTCCACCAAGCTGGCCACGATCCGCGCGAAAGCCGACGACATCAATCTCGTGATCACCACCATCACCAAGGTCGCCGATCAAACCAACCTGCTTTCGATCAATGCGGCGATCGAAGCGGAAAAGGCGGGGGAATACGGTCGAGGGTTCTTGGTCGTCGCTCGCGAAATCCGACGACTCGCCGATCAAACGGCCGTCGCCACCCTCGACATCGAGAACATCGTCCGCCACATGCAATCGGCCGTCACCGTCGGCGTGATGGAAATGGACAAGTTCAACGAGGAAGTACGCGGCGGCGTCAGCCAGGTCAGCCACATCAATTCGCAACTTGGCCAGGTCATCGCCTCCGTCCTGGAACTGCGAGAGCGATTCGAACCGGCCAGCGAAGGCATGCGACAGCAATCGCTGGGTGCGTCGCAAATCAACGAAGCGATGGGACGTCTGACCGCCAACGCATCCCAGACCTCAGCGTCGCTCGGTGAATTCAAGCAAGCGACCGAGCGATTACGGGATGCAGTCGATCGGCTGCGTCAAGGCGTCATGCTGTTCACCGTGTCGGAATAATCGACTCCATACGCAGCAACAACGCAAAGCCAAGCGACGGGGAGAGTGGCGAGCATGCTGGGACTTATCGTTCAGGTCGCTGATGCGCGTCTCGCCATCGATGTTCGCGACATCACCCAGGTCCTACCCCTGGCTCAACTCAAACCGTACGCCTCGGCACCCCGATCGCTGACCGGACTGTTGTTGCTTCATGGACAGATCGTGCCTGTCTTCGACCTTGCGACCCTGCGCTGTGGTCTCACCACCGAGTCACGCCTGCGGACGCGATTAATTCTCATCAAAACTCGCAGCCAAAACCCGGTTAAACCGTTCGGCATCGTCATCGATCAAGTGCTCGACGTGCGAAGCTTCGACGAACAGGGATTCCAACCCGGACGACTGATGCTCGACGAACAAGGACCAATCGAGGTGATCGATCTCGAGCATCTCCTGCCGATCGATGCCCGTGACTGGCTCGAGTCGTTCTCGACGGCGGAGGTTTCCTGATGTCGTTGGAACATCTGGAACAACAACTGCGAGACCGTATCGGACTCGACACCGATACCATCGGCCGTCATGTGCTGGAGCATGCCGTCGATCTTCGTCGCTTAAAACTGGCGATTTCCACTCGCGAAGCCTATGTTCAAACCGCGTCGAACGACCTGAGCGAATGGGATGAACTCGTTGAATTGCTGGTCGTTCCCGAGACGTGGTTTTTTCGCGGCGAGATGACCTACGAATATTTGCGACAATTCGTGCGAACCGATCCGCAGTTGTCGCAGCCACACTCGGTCTTGCGGATCCTCAGTGCCCCGTGCAGCACCGGCGAAGAACCGTACTCGATTGTCATGGCGCTCTTTCACGATGGATGGCCAGCGGATCGGCTGGTGGTGGAAGGAATCGACCTGAGTCACCGGTCGTTGGCCTTCGCGGCGAAAGCCGAATACGGAGCCAGATCGTTTCGTGAAAAAACGCCGCTCGCCAATGCCTGCATGTCGCGATACTTCTCCGATCACGATGGCATGCGTCATCTGAGCCCCGAGATTTGCACTGCCGTCCGATTTCGCCACGTGAATGTTGCCAATCCTTCCTTTACCGCCGCGACCCTTACTGCGGTAAGCGGACGGTATGACATCATCTTCTGCCGAAACTTGATGATCTACCTGCACGACGCTGAGCGCCGCCGTTTATGTGACTCGCTGCTCAATATGTTGCGACCTGGTGGTATCGTCTTCGCCGGCCACGCCGATCCGCTCTCCCGGATCGATCCGCGATTTGAAATTGTCCCGCCGATCGGCGCATTTATGTACCGCTGCTCAAGCGAATCCGATCGCAAGGCGAGCACCACCGCTCGAAGTGCTGCCGCCGCGCTGCCCGTCGTTGCGACCGCCACGCGAGCCCCACGCAACCGGCGACCAAGCCCCGACAAATCGCGAAAAACAAAATTCGAGACGACCGCCACGTCAACCGGTGCCACATCAAGTTCAGAAGCCCGCACCGTGCCCGCACCGAAACCGAGCAGCAAAACGACTTGGGCTTCACCTGCCGCTGTTAACGCGTCGGCGAATTCACCGCCTTCATCCACCGTCGCATCCTTGGCATCCGACGACGCAGCCATACCAACGAGCGAGCCGCGATCGCTGGACGAGAAAACACCGGCCGCTCCTGCAGTTGTCTCGACGGACCTGCTCGCTGTCGCCATCCAGGCTGCAAATGAGGGCGATTTCGGAAACGCTACCGATCTGTGCCGACAGTACCTGCAAACAACCCCTCAGAACGCCGCAGCTTATTGTCTGCTAGGGCTGATTCTGCAATCGCAGCAGCAGTTCGACGAAGCACGTACCTATTACGAGCGCGCCCTCTATCTTGATCCGGAACACGCGGAATCCCTGACCCATCTAATGCTCGATGCACAGCGACAGGGCGATCGCCTGACCGCGGACAACTACGCGCGTCGGCTTCACCGCTTGCAACAGAAACTGCTCGCCAACGAAACTTTGCGGGGAGGATCGCAATAATGGAAATCGATCCCTCGTTGACATCCGAGGACGAGTGCTGGAATCGAGTTGGCATTCGGGGCGATCACACCTGCCCCGAGTTGCAACAACATGTGCATTGCCAGAATTGCCCGGTGTTCGCGGCTCGCGGCAAAGCACTTTTCGATCGCCAACCGCCGGTCGGTTACCGCGAAGAATGGGCCGAGCGTCTGGCAATGCACGATGCGGACGCTTCCACCGACGTCATGAACCTGCTTGTCTTTCGCGTTGCCGAGGAGTGGCTGGCCTGCGACATCAAAATGGTGGTCGAAGTCACTACCGCTCGCCGCGCACATCGCGTTCCCCATCGCAGCAATCAAGTCCTGGCGGGCATCGTGAATATCCGCGGCGAATTGCATCTGGCCGTCCGGCTGGAACCGCTACTCGGATTACCCGTCGACATCAAGGCTGCTTTTTCCGACGAAGACGAATTGCGGCGACTTCTGGTCCTCGAACATTCGGGATCACGCTGGGCCGCATCAATCGATGAAGTCCAAGGTGTTTACCAGTTCGCAGCACTCGATCGATTAAACGTCCCCGCCACGGTCGCCAAACAACGTTCCTCGTTGATCAGCGACATTTACCCATGGGAGCAGCGTCAAGTGGGACGCCTGAACGGTCCCAAACTGTTCGAAGCGCTGCGCGGAAAGATCGGATAAGGCCAACTTCGGAACCTCAG
>JBJOLO010000307.1:0-4432 GCA_046045565.1 Planctomycetota bacterium
CAGGTCGAAAACGCCGCTTTGCTGGCGGCGATCAATAAGTCGCAGGCCGTCATTGAATTTGAGATGGACGGCACGATCATTACCGCCAACGATAACTTTCTGAAAACCGTGGGCTACTCGCTTGAAGAGATCCGCGGCCGGCACCACAGCATGTTTGTGGAGGAACGGGAACGCAATAGCGTCGAGTATCGCGAGTTCTGGGCTCGGCTGAACCGCGGCGAGAATCTGCCTGGCGAATACGTGCGTGTTGCGAAGGGTGGACAAACGGTCGTCATTCAAGCTTCTTACAACCCGATCGCCGACGCTTCCGGCAAGTTGACGAAGGTCGTCAAGTTCGCGACCGATGTGACGGAAATGGCGAAGTCCCGGTCTGAGGCGGCTCGCGTGCAATCGATGATGGAGCAGGCTCCGACCAACGTCATGTTTGCCGACCGCGAATTCAAGATTCGCTACATGAATCCGGCATCGGTCAACACCTTGAAGCGATTGGAACACCTGCTGCCTGTGAAGGTGGATCAGATCTTGGGCCAGTCGATCGATATTTTTCACGCCAATCCGTCACACCAACGGAAGATGCTGTCCGACCCCAATCGTCTGCCGCACCGGGCGGAAATCAAAGTGGGGCCCGAAACGCTCGACCTGCTCGTAAGCCCGATCTACGACCAGAACAAGAACTATCTCGGCGCGATGGTTACTTGGGACGTGATCACCGAAAAGCTCAAGATCGAGCAGGAGATGAAGGTCTACAAGCCGATGCTCGAGAGCACACCGAGCAACTTCATCCTGGCCGATCGCGATTTGAATATTAAATACATGAACCCCGCGTCGCTGAACACACTGCGAACCTTGCAGAAATATCTGCCGATGCCGGTGGACAAGATTCTTGGAAGCAACGTCGATGCCTTCCACAAGAACCCGGAACATCAACGACGCATTCTGAAGGATCCGAAGAACCTGCCGTACAGCGCTATGGTTCCGATCGGACCGGAAATCGTATCGCTGAATGTGTGCGCCATTTACGACGATGCCGGCGAGTACCTGGGGCCGATGGTCACATGGGACGTCGTGACGGCGAAGGTAAAGATGGAGCAGGAGGTGAAGGAAAATGCGGAGCGTGAGAAGCAGAAAGCGGAAGAGATGGCCCGCATTCTTGATCAAGTGAACGCCAACGCAACCACGCTGGGTTCATCGGCCGAGGAATTGACCGCTGTCAGCACGCAAATGGCTGCGAATGCAGAAGAGACATCGGCTCAAGCCAGCGTGGTATCGGCCGCCTCGGAGCAGGTCAGCAAGAATGTGCAGACGGTGGCGACCGGCGTCGAGGAGATGAATAGCAGCATCCGCGAGATCGCCAAGAACGCGACCGAATCGGCCCGCGTGGCCGGCCAGGCGGTGACGGCGGCCGATGCGGCCAACAAGACGATCGCCAAATTGGGCGAAAGCAGCTGTGAGATCGGCAAGGTGATCAAGGTGATCACGTCGATTGCCGAGCAGACGAATCTGCTGGCCTTGAACGCGACGATCGAAGCGGCTCGTGCCGGTGAGGCTGGCAAGGGATTCGCAGTGGTTGCCAATGAAGTGAAAGAGTTGGCCAAGGAAACCGCCAAGGCGACCGAAGACATCGGCCACAAGATCGAAGCGATTCAATCGGATACGCGAGGTGCGGTAGAGTCGATCCAGCAGATCGGCAAAGTGATCGCACAGATCAACGACATCTCGAACACGATCGCCAGTGCGGTGGAAGAACAAACCGCAACGGCGAACGAGATGAGCCGCAACGTCAGCGAAGCGGCCAAGGGCACCGCGGAGATTGCTCAGAACATCACCACCGTGGCTCAGGCCGCTCAGAATACCACGCAAGGTGCAAATAACTCGCAACAAGCGGCTTCGGAATTGGCACGGATGGCGGCGGAACTCCAGCAGTTGGGAGCCGCTCAGGGTGCCGCAAATAAGTCGGCGACTCGTTGAAGCTTCGCACGCACGCCGGGGCGAGATCGGATCGTGGCCTTGATCGCCCCGGCGTTCCGTGCGGAGTTTGTCGATGCGGGTTTTGAATGACGTGGGAAGAGATGACGGAGAAAGTACATCATGCGGGCTTTGATTGTCGATGATTCACGCCCCATTCGTCGCATCGAATCCGAGATCCTCAAGGAACTCGGTTTCGAAACGGCAGATGCGAGCAACGGAAAAGAGGCGCTGGCGAAATTAGAAGCGGCGCCGCTGCCGGACGTCGTGTTGGTGGATTGGAACATGCCCGAGATGAACGGCCTGGAATTCATCAGTGCAGTGCGGCATGACTCGCGGTACCACGGACTGGCCGTCCTGATGGTCACGACCGAGACCGAGACCGATCAGATGTTGCGAGCGTTGAGCGCCGGTGCGGACGAGTACCTGATGAAGCCGTTTCAAAAGGAAGGGCTGATCGACAAGCTGCGGCTGGTCGGCGTAGTGAAATAGCATGAAAAAGATTCGCGTACTTGTTGTCGACGACTCGGTGGTAATCCGCCGGTTGCTGACCGATATCCTGAGTCAGGATCCGGAGATCGAGCTGGCGGGTACCGCCCCCAATGGTCGGATCGCCTTGGCGAAGCTGCCGCAGATCAATCCGGATCTGGTGACGCTGGATGTCGAGATGCCGGAATTGGACGGACTGAGCACCTTACCGGAGTTGCGGAAGTCGTATCCGAAGTTGCCGGTGATCATGTTCAGCACGCTGACGGAGCGGGGCACGCTGGCGACGATCGACGCGCTGGCCCGGGGCGCCACGGACTACGTGACCAAGCCGGCGAATGTCGGCAGTGTCGCGGCAGGTATTCAAAGCGTCAAGGATCAGTTGATACCGAAGATCAAGGCGTTGTGTCCGTTAACGCATACGGTACCCAGCCAGCAGGCGACGCGACCGTCGCGGTCGGCGACGTTACCGCGCACGGTGCGGCCGATGCCGCAGCGGGTCGAGGCGTTGGTGATCGGTTCATCGACCGGCGGTCCCCAGGCGTTGACGGCCGTGTTGACGCAATTGCCGGCGAGCTTTCCGGTGCCGATCGTCATCGTCCAGCACATGCCGCCTGTGTTCACGCTGCATCTGGCCAATCGGTTGGATCAGCAATGTGCATTGAAAGTGAGCGAGGCACGCGGCGGTGAGACACTCCAGCCCGGTCAGGTGCTGATTGCTCCGGGGAATTTTCACGTGGAGCTGCACCGCGAGGGGCTGGAAGTGAAAACGGTTTTGCAGCAGCAGCCTCCCGAAAATTCCTGTCGTCCTGCCGTCGACGTGTTGTTTCGATCGGCAGCCGATGTGTTTGGAAAGAATTGTCTGGGCCTCGTCCTGACCGGGATGGGGCAGGATGGAATGCGTGGATCCGAACGGATCGTCGATGTGCAGGGCACCGTGCTCGCGCAAGACGAAGCCTCCTCCGTGGTATGGGGAATGCCCCGTGCCGTGGCGGAGGCGGGACTTGCCCGCAGCATCCTGCCGCTGGCTTCGATTCCGCACGAACTGTTGCGGTTGGTTGCTGTGGGACGCCGAGCGACTGTCACCTGTTGAGATTACTACCATGAGCATTGCAACATTGAATCCCGATGCCATCTCGTATGTCTGCACCCTGGTGCGCCGAAAATCAGCGATCGAATTGGATGAGGCCAAAGCCTATCTGATCGAGGCTCGGCTGAATCCGATGGCGCGACGGCATGGCTTTCCGTCGACCACGGAGATGATTCGAACGCTGCAGACTTTGCCCAAGCCGGATATGGAGCGGCAGTTGGTGGAGGCGATGACCACCAATGAGACCAGCTTCTTTCGCGATGCGCATCCGTTTGAAGCGATGAAGTCGACCATTGTGCCCAACGTGATGCGTTGTCGAAGCAGCCAGAAATCGCTGACGATTTGGTCGGCGGCCTGCTCGACCGGCCAGGAGGCCTATTCGATTGCCATGTTGTTGCGGGAACAGTTTCCCGAACTGGCGCAGTGGAAAGTTCAGATTCTGGGCACGGACTTGTCGGACGACGTGCTGGCGAAGGCCCGTGCGGGCCGCTTCTCGCAAGTGGAAATGAATCGCGGACTGCCCGCCGCGCTGTTGGCGAAGTATTTTCGCCGCGATGGCATGCAGTGGGAATTGTCGCCCGAGATTCGCGGCATGGCCAGTTTTTCGAAACTCAACCTGATCGAACGTTGGCCGCCCATGCCGCAAATCGACATCGTCTTTCTTCGCAATGTGCTGATCTATTTTTCACCGGAAACAAAAAAGTCGATTCTGGCAAAAGTGCGATCGACCATGGCGCCGCATGGCGTACTGTTTCTCGGAGCGGCGGAGACCACGATGGGGCTGGACAACGCCTTCGAACGCGAGCAAGTCAACAACAGCGTTTTTTATCGACTCAAGTAATTCCAGAAAGCAAACGTATGATCACGTCCTACGACAATATGATGGAACAG
>JBJOLO010000317.1:0-6891 GCA_046045565.1 Planctomycetota bacterium
GAGCACGAAGTTCGTTCCACTCACCGTGCTTCCAGAAACTCGGCCAGGCATCGACCAGCACCGGCAGCGTCACCGCAGCGGACTCCGCGCGAATCTCGGTGACTTTAGCCCCGAATGAAAAATTGCGAACGGAGGGCTTGCCACCCAACCCCTCGCCATACACACCCATCAGGTTTCCGTCGGCGTGATAGTCGATCATCGCCTGCCATGCCTTCCCGTCCTCGGTGCTCCGCAGGAACAATCCGCTATCCGGTCCGAAATCGTTATTCATTTCGAGCGCCACTTCAAAATCACCATAGTCTTCGTCGGTCAAGATCAGGCCGCCGTTGCCGGGCACATCCTGACTGCCGACGATGGCGCCGTTTTCAATCACCCATTTGCCACCCGACTTGTTTTGACTTGCCCGGCTGTGGCCGGTTTTGGCGCTCACATGCCAGCCCTTCATCGACTGGCCGTCGAAGATCAACTCAAAATTGCCCTCGCCACCGAGTGCCACGCGCCCCGGCCCGAGCACGATGAACTGCATGGCGAGCAGCGAAGCGATCGACAACACGGATAGAAGAAGCGGTCTCCGCAACGTATTCATAGCGAGCCTCCTACGCAAACTGAGTGAATGGATCATGAGATTTCGGTTCAATCCTTCTCCGCCGCAGTTTCCACGACGGTTCGCTGCACAAGATCGTACGCTTGCCCTGACTTCAGCGATACATAGTCGGGGGTATCGGGCGACGGTTCCCGGCGCGGATCATAAAATGCCGCGCTACCATTGCCGACCACCGTCGCCACCTGACTGCGCACGACCAAGGCGGTTCCTTCGTCGATTCCGATGCCCAGAAACTGCGGATAGGTACGCATGAGCTGCGACATGTCGGCGAAGCGATTTCGCTGCGAAAAGTGCTGATCGATGGCGACGCCCCGCAGGAATCCCAACCCCTGCTCGTACCCCTCGGCGATGATATTCAGATTTCCGAGCGGATCGCCACGCGGCATGTATTCTCCCTGGATCGACGCGCCGGCAGAAGAACCGCCGATCACGCCGCCTCGCTGCAACACTTCTTCCATCAAGCGATGCGCCGTCGTGTTGTGGTACGAATCGACGAGATTCCACTGTCGACCGCCGCCGAACCAGATTCCCTTGGCCGTCTTCAGCGGCGCGAGGAACTCCTGGTCTTCGTTCGCGCGACGACGGTCCTTTGTATGGAGCCAAGACACTTGCTTTGCGCCGGCCTTGCGAAGTGCCTCAACAAACTTCGGCTCTTCGGGCAACAACTCCTGCTCTTCACAAGGCACGTAGACCAACGGAGCGTCCTCACCACCGGCGAGTTCCACAAATTGCTCCAGCATCCCTTTCGGCATCCCACCGCCGCCGACGATCACCAGCGATCCCTCTTTGACACGCGGCATGGAAGGCTGATCGGGCGGGAATCGGTCTGCACCTCGCACCTGCGCCGCGCGACTGAGCGCCACCAGATCGGCGACTGCCCCCGACTTCAGTTCACGCTGGCTCGCCGGCCGCTTCGCCGAAGGGGGAAGGCAAACGGTCACGGTCGATCCGCCCAGAACCTCGATGCGACGACCTCGCACCAGCAAGGTCGTATTTTCGTCAATCCCCAGCCCGACCCGGTCGCGAACCGACTCAACAGCCTTCATCAGCCGTTCCTGGCGTCCCCGAGCGAGAAAATGCTGATCGACAATGACGCCGGGCAGCAAGTCCATGCCGGTGCGGACCTCGCCGCGGACCAGCATCACGCGCGATGCAATCGCCGCTCCGGCCGATGAGCCGCCAACGATGCCTCCTCGTGCGATCACCTCCCGCAACGCACGCTCCACCGGCGTCTCGACATAGATCTCAGCAAGTCGCGACTGACGACCGCCACTGATCCAGACTGCCGTTGCGGTCATGAGCGGCATCGAAAACGCCTCGCCCATGGCCTCTTCGCGCGACGCCGAATGCAATCGCTCGACCGAGCCTTCAGTCAGTTCTTTCCACAACTGGAGATGCTCGTCGCCCAACGGATCGTCGGGATCCGCCGTCGTAATCACAATGATTTTCGCTTTGTCCCCGCCCGCCAGTTCCACGAACTTGGCTCGCGTATCGCGGTCCAAACTGCCGCCGCCATGCAGCATCACCGATCCTCGCAAGCGTGCGATCGGTTCCAAACCATTGGGATCATACTGAGCCCGCACCAGCCCCGTCGCCAGAAGACTCAACCACCAAGTACAGACAAGCCACGGGAGTACCGACCGACCGGATCGGAGTCGTCCCGCAGCAGCGAGTCGTACTCTGTCGAATCCGACGGCTCCACCCAATTCAACGGCGCCATCAACTTCAAAGACTCCAGTCCATTCAACGGGCGCAAAGCGACAGCACGATCGCGTCACAACCGGGAGCACCGCGCTACGGATGCGTCCGATAACCTTGCCGCACCAGGAGACCCATCGTGCGACAGGCAAGAACACGATGGCGGAGACAACGGAGTTTGTCGGGATATTCATGGACTTACCCACGAGGATTGCGGGATGCTATTCGATGACCACCTGACGGCTGTGCCACGCGTGCATGGCGCCCGTTCACGTCGCCATGCGGAATCGAGTCGCGGTTGTCGCTGCGATCACCACGCGTCAATCACGTGATACCGGATGCGTGCCTTCGCAGGTCAGCATCGTCTGAGCTAGGACCGTGCCCGAGGTCGAGGCTTAAAGAAATAGGCTCGCATATAAAACATGCAGGCGATCCCTAAGCCGACCATCATAGCGCCGGCGTATTTTAACCGAATCCCGGGATCGCGTGTGACCACCAACGCCGATCGACGCACAGGCTTTCCTTGCGAGTCCCTGCCTGCGATCTGCAGACTGGACTGGTAAAACGTAAAGCCTCCGTGACTCATTGGTTCATTCAATGAAATCACGCCGTAAATCGGTTCTTTCGCGACAGTCGGATCCACGATCATCACGTGACTCGCTTGACTCGCCGGCATCGACGTTCCGGGATCGGTGGTTTGCTCAGCGCGCAGCAGCATCACGGCGAAATCAAGTTCGAGCGACTGCGGACGATATCCGATTTGGAGCGACCGCCCGCCGACCTCGGTAGAAATGGTTTGACGATCCGAACGGCGAATAACGACATCCTGCTTGTCCGAACCGCGACGCACGACGCAATGCAGGGCTGGCGGGGCAGCCGCATCGTCGCCGAGCAGACCGCGATCGAGCGGCCGCACGAAGGGGCCCGCCATCGCGTTCGGAAACCATTGTTTCACCCGAAAACGCCATTGCATCCCCGACCAGATCCGTATTGTTTCTCCGCGGGAACCGATGCCGGATTTTTCCCATCTCCAGCCCTCCGTAGGATGCCGGACGAAACTGCGATACAGCAACTGCCCCTCATCGCTCGATGCGAATTGGAGCATGGCACGGCCAGAGTCCGGTAAGTCACGTGTCGGTGCGTCCTGCTGCAAAAAACGTTCTTTCGACTCTTCATCCAGCCCTACCTCAAAAAACTCCACCATCGCGGGTCCAACCGGCACGCGCCGATACCGCTCGTCGTGAGACGACCAAATCTCGGGCAGTATACCTGTTGTCGGAGAGCTGAATTCCAACTGAACTGCCGCAGTGATGCCGGGACCGGCCAAGCTGCCTTCTGCCGCCGAATGGTCTGCAGCGGGTGCCGGCCGAAACGGGACCAGCATCGACTGCGCAGCGTAGCCAACGATTTCGACCGTGACGTCGCGCTCGAACGGTAACTTCACCGAACGCTGCACGGGGTTGCTGAGCCACCGCAGCGTTTTGATCCACCACGGATGCTCCCAATGCTGCGTAACCGATTGAACCGATGAATCGTCGGAACCGTCGACACTCGGCTGTTCACCATCCCAAGCCATGCCACCCCACAATGCCCGCGACGCTGCATTCGCGTTCGAAGAGTTCGCTTTCCAAGCAGCTTGCCAGGAGAACGGACCGGGAGACACCGCGATGGCTTGCTCGTCGTCACCGTCGATCACCACCACCACATCCTGGCGACGATTAATGACCCGATTCGATGTCTGCACTGCCAAGGGATCGGCGATTTCAGCACTATCGACCAATAGCATCAGGCCGTGCGATCCGGTCAGGCTCGAGACAAGCCCGCTGGCCACGAGCATCAGGAGGCCGACATGGGTAATCAAGAATCCCGTTTGATGCCGTCGCCAGGGCCATTTTTTCACCGCCGCGAAAAAGACATTCGCCGCCAACAAACCCAGGAAACAGAGGAACCACCACGTGCCGTACACCAGCTCGTGTGCGGTCTTCTGATCGTACCGCGACTCCACAAGTGTCCCGGCGAGCAAAATGACAACGAGTCCCGCGAGCAGTACGATCGCAAGCTGTAGGGAACCGAGCGACCTCATCAGTACCTGGAGCAGGCGCGCGCCCCACGACCGCTGCGTCGCCACGCAGCTTGGGTTCGCTCCCGGATTCGGCGAATCACCCGACGCCGGGCCGATCGATTCGAACTTCGCATGCGTTTGCATGGGTCGATCATGCCGACGAGGATCAGCTGGGGAAATCCCCTCAGGTTGGGCTCGAGACACTTTCGCCATATCGGGCTCTGTAAGCAGCTCCGCCGGGTGGGGGGGACAGGAACGGGCTGATACCACGGGTGAGGCCCCGCCACGCCATGATTGTTGCACGCGAACGAACGTCCTTCATTCGCTCGATCCGTTCCCTATTCTACACCGAGTCGAATCAACTTCGGACGAACGGGCAGGCCGATGATGGCCGGATTTTGCGAGCGGTGCTTAGCTGCCAGGGAACGCGGATAGGGAACAAGCAGGAACGCATCGCCAATACGAGGCACTCGAGGCCCAGCACTCGAGGCCCAGCACTTTCGACCCGGAACTGGAGGCGGAAGACGCAAGGCGGGCCATTCCAGACTGGGAACTTGAGTTCAGGGAAGCAGAGCCACCTACAAAGCACCTGGACTTTCCAAGTTTTCATTGGCGAGTGATTCGGGAACGAGCCGAACACACGGCGGGTTGAACTGGCAGTTCATGCATCCACGATTCGAATCAAGATCAACTCGAAGAGACCACGGATTGGTATTGCTGTTCGCTTCGGAGAGGCAGCCCATTTCGCCACATATCGCTTGACACTTGATTTTATCCAGAGGTATCCTAAGGCGTTGTCGGGACAGGAGTTTCCATTGACGGGAACTGTCTTTGACTATTTGCCTGACGTTGTTGCACGCAGTTGATCGTTTTATCCAAGCCGGTTTGAATGATCGCGATCGCACCGCATTGGTGCTTGCCCGATTTCAGTGAGGAACTCCCATGAGATTACGTCGTTCTGCATTCACGCTTGTGGAGCTACTTGTGGTGATTGCCATCATTGGCATTCTCGTGGCTCTGCTTTTACCGGCAGTTCAAGCTGCCCGTGAAGCTGGACGTCGAGCCCACTGCTTGAACAACTTGAAGCAACTGGCATTGGCCTGCAACAACTTCCACACGCAACTTGGGCACCTCCCGCCTGGTGGTCGCTTGGCGGATGACAACAAAGACTTGCCGCACCACGACGGCAATGCGTGCCACTACGACAAAGGCAGTTGGTTGCTGTACTGCCAGCCGTACATGGAAAACAACAATTTATTCGACAAGGTTCCGGACCTGAACTACTTCAACATTGCCGACGCAACCGATCCCAGAAACAATTCGATCAAGTCGGCGGAGAAGCTCGGAGTTTTGCCGATCAATATGCGTCCGACGTTGCGTTGTCCCAGCGACGACGGCAACTTTGATTTCGCCCTTTCGAACTACATGGCCAGCATGGGCCCGCAGTGCACCGATTGGGGCCCGAGTGCGTTGAATCCCTTTCACCAGTATTGCGATCCGAAGGGCAGCGGTTTGGGCGACTGGGGCTACGTTGGCCCGGTCCCCGGCCATCCGCAGCGTAACTCTCCCGCCGGCAGCGCCCACGTGCTCAACATGATTCGCGGCGCCTTCGGACGAACTGGGGTGTACGTGCGATTCGAAGCCATCAGCGATGGTCTTTCCAACACTTTGCTTTGTGGCGAAGCCTTGCCGGCCCATAACAAGTGGTTCATGGAACCGAGCGCCGGGGTAGGCCCGAACAACTACAGCATTCCCAACTGGGCCAGTGCCTTGTCCGGCAATGTTGGCGGCACAACGATGATCCCTATCAACTACTTCACACCGAACCGCACCAGCGGCACGGCGACGTCGTGGGATAACATCAATGTTTCGTGGGGCTTCAAGTCGCGACACCCCGAAGGTTCTCAGTTCGCCTTCATCGACGGTTCTGTGCGAATCATCACGCAGCGCATCGACATGAAGATCTATCAATTGCTCGGCTGCCGCAACGATCGACAACCGCTGCCTCAGTCCTACTAACACTCATGAACCATCCGTAAACTACGGCCTTCGCCACGGCGAGGGCCGTCTTTTTTTGGTGAGGTCGTCCCCATGCTCCGCAAGCTTCTCCTATTCTGCGCCACGATTCCGCTTTTGATCCTTACCGCTGGGTGCGGCGGTAACGGAACGGTGAAGGTCGAAGGCGTCGTCACGCTGGACGGCAAACCGCTGGCCGATGCCACCGTAACGTTCCACTCGGCGGACGGCAAAGGTCGAACCGCCATCGGCACAACCGATGCTCAGGGCAATTACAGCCTGCAGTCCTATTCGGCCAATGACGGCATCGTGCCGGGCGACTACAAGGTGGTCGTTTTCGTCGGTGGAGGTGCCGCAGCGGGGGGGGACAAGTTCAACATGGACGGAGCAAAGCGGCTTCAGGACTTGAAGACTGCGACCATCCACGCCAACTACAGCAACCTGGCTCAAACGCCGCTCAAAAAGAAAATTGACGGCAAAGGCAAAGTCGATCTGCAGCTGAAGGCCGACG
>JBJOLO010000428.1:0-9451 GCA_046045565.1 Planctomycetota bacterium
ACAAAACACAGCGCAAACAACAACAAGCCGCCCCGCCCGACCAGCATGCGACAAGACCGGCTTGCTCGCCTACTCCACCGCTCAACGGAACTTGTCGCCACTACACTCAGCGCCGACACGACGTCGTTACGTCGTCCGAGGCTCGTTGCTGCAAGATGACGGTTCGAATCCGATGTGATGCGTCGTATCATAAGCGCACGAGCCTCCAGGGCAGCAGTTCATTCAAGCCGAATGGACACACGCGACTCGGCGTCAAGACAGATCTACCGACGTACGGATCGTCGCCTCGAACCGACTGAGCCGACGACATGGGCTGTCGACACATTCATGGTCGACAGCGTTGCGAGTTGTCATCAATACGGATCGACGGTGTTACTCGTCGTCGGCCTTGAACCACGGGGTGAGCGTAGGCGTGTAAGCGTGGACTTCGTTGGTGTTGAAGTACAGCTTGATTTCACGCTCGGCTGCTTCCGGACCGTCGGAGGCATGGACGAGGTTCATTTGTCGGCTGCTGGAGTAGTCGCCGCGAATCGTGCCGGGTGCCGCCTTCAGACCGCTGGTCGCACCGAGCATCTCGCGTACCACGCGGATTGCCTCCAACCCTTCGACCACCATCGCCAAGATCGGGCTGGCGGTGATGAATCGTTCCAAGCCTGGATAGAAGGGCTTCGAAACATGTTCCGCGTAATGTTGCTTCGCGAGGTCGGGAGTGACTTGCAGCATCTTCATTGCGATCAAATTGAAGCCTTTTTCCTCGAAGCGGCTGATCACCGCTCCCATCAATCGACGCTGAACACAATCGGGTTTCAACAATACAAGCGTGCGCTCACGGGCCATGACGATCTCGACTCCTGAGAGAGTGAAAATGGAATAAGGTGAAAACTTGCTCGATAGAGCCAGGGATTGTAGGCCATCTGCTCCACATTCTCAACGCCATGGCGCTCGCATAGGGCCATGGCGCTCGCGTAGAATAGGCGGGCCGCCGATTCAGCCGCAAGCAATGCGAGGGAACACAACGTGGCCAGCCAGTTCGAACGCCGATGCGTGCCCTTCCACCTTCCCGCCATCGATCTTCCGGCGAACTTCTTTCGACTGACGCCCATCCTTCTACTGGCTCTCCTCGCGATTCACTCGCAAAAGATGACATGTGCCGACGACTTTGAACCGGTGGCATCGCTGCTGACGATTCGCTGTCTGGAATGTCACAGCGGTTCGGAACCGTCCGGCAATCTGGATCTCACGCTGCGCGCGAAAGCGATGCAAGGTGGCGACTCGGGTAAATGCATCGAGCCGGGTTCGCCCGAAAGCAGCTTGCTATTGCAGCGCGTGCACAGCGGCGAAATGCCGCCAAAGAAAGGCGACAAGTCGCAACGACTGGCCGATGCGGAAATCACGATCCTTCGTGAGTGGATCAAGTCGGGAGCCAAATGGCCTGAGGACCGTGCGCTCGATCAGTTTGCGGTTAGCTCGCCGAAACGTGCAGGACGCGATTGGTGGTCGCTGCAACCGGCCCGTCGCACATCGCCGCCCTCGGTACAAACCGCGCACGATGCACTCACGCCGATCGACGCCTTCATACTCAAGCCGCTTGAGGAGCGCAAGTGGCACTTCGCGCCGCTCGCCGATGCCCGCACGATGGCCCGTCGGGTTTACACCGATTTACTCGGCCTGCCCCCTTCCTACGACGACCGCGAAGAATTTGCGCGCGAGCAAGGCGTGGATGCCTATGAGCGATTAATCGACCGCCTACTGGCCTCGCCCGCTTACGGTGAACGGACCGCGCGACAGTGGCTCGATGTGGCACGCTACGCGGAATCGTGCGGCTACGAACGCGATCAGATGAAGCCGTTCATCTGGAAATACCGCGACTGGGTCATCGCTGCCATTAACTCCGACCTGCCCTACAACCGATTCGTGGAACAGCAACTCGCGGGCGACGAAGTGCCTTATCGAAGCGAAACATCACTCGTCGCCACGGGATTCCTGCGACTGGGCACATGGAACGACGAACCCAACGACCCGCAAGAATACAAATACGATCGTCTCGAGGACCTTATTCATGCCACCAGCACCGCGTTCCTGGGACTCACGATCAAGTGTGCGCGATGTCACGACCACAAGTTTGATCCGGTGCGACAACAAGACTACTACCGACTTGGAACGGCATTTTGGGCAGGCTATGTCGAACCGGGTGCGGGCGATGTGTTGGGCGGCCCGGATCCGAAAGTTTTGGGCGGTGACATTCATGGTTGGACCGATCGATCGGCAACGCCACCGGAATTGCATTTGCTGAAAAAAGGTGACCCGAAGCGACCGGCTCATGTCGTCGCGCCGGCGCACATGTCGTTCATCACGCACCACCAACCCGACTACCCACCGCCTGCGGCGGATACCAAGACAAGCCAACGTCGGCTGCAAGTTGCCAAGTGGATCACCGATCCGGCCAATCCGCTTACCGCACGCGTCTGGGTCAACCGCCTCTGGCAGCATCGGTTCGGCAACGGCATCGTGCGCTCGCCCGACAATTTCGGATTCACCGGCGACCCTCCGACCCATCCTGAACTCCTGGACTGGCTGGCGACGGAACTGATCTCACGAGATTGGTCGACGAAGCGCCTGCAGCGGCTGATGTTGCTTTCGCGCGGCTATCGTCAATCGAGCTTGCATCCGGAAGCGGAATCGTACGCAGATGAGGACTACGCCAACCGCTGGCTTTGGCGAGCAGAAAGGCGGCGACTGGATTCGGATCTGCTCCGTGACGCGCTATTGGCCGCTGCGGGGGAACTGGATCTGGGCAAACGGGGCGGGCCGAGCTTCGCACCCACGATCAGCGGCGAGGCACTGGAGGGACTCTCGATGAAATCGAACGCCTGGAAAGCGTCGCCGCCGGCCGAACAACGACGCCGCAGCATTTACATGCTTGCCAAGCGCCATCTGCTTTCGCCCTTGGCGACGACCTTCGATTTCCCCGACACCACCCTGCCCTGCGGTCGTCGTGACGTTACCACCGTCGCGCCGCAAGCACTCGCTTTACTGAACAATGAATTCGTCCATCAGCAAAGCCAGGCTTTGGCGGAACAGGTGATTCGAGCGAGCGATGAACCGCGTGCGCGGATCGAGGCGGCATGGCAGGCCGTTCTGGCGCGGAAGCCAACAGGCCAAGAAATCGCAACCGCGATGGAACTACTCGACCTGCAGCGACGCCGTTTTGAAACCGCGCCACGCGAGGCGGAGAAATCACCGGATCTCACGCCCGAACTGCTGCGAGGCGCGGTGCTGCATCTGGCCGCCGATCGCGGCATCACCACGGACGATTCCGGCCGCGTGGTTCGCTGGCAGAACCAGTCGGCAAGCAAAACCGAGCCTGAAAAAAACAGCAATCAATCCCCACCCTCCCCTCGGCACGACGCACAACAGGAGCAAGCCTCGCATCGTCCTTTGAAGGTCGCCGATGCGGGCAATGGAAAACCGGCCGTGCGTTTCGATGGCCAAGCCCGCTACCTGCACATCGATGGTCAGGTGCTGCAATCGCAGCAGTTCTCGATCATTGCGGTCGCTGTCGACGCGGGTGGCAATGCGCACCGCGAGATTTTCTCGAACTGGAACGGTTCCCAAGGCAACTCGACAAACTCGGTATTCCTGGGTCTAACCGGCCCCAACCACGTGCGACTCAGCGACGATTTCGTCGGCGGCGAGGTTCAGGAGGGCACGCGTCCGTTTCTGCTGTCGGCGATCTCGCGCGACAACGAAGCGGTGATCTATCAGAATGGCGAGTCGTTAATTCGTCGCGCCAGTCCGCTCGCTCCCCGCAACTTATCCACCGCCTACGTGATTGGCCAGCAAGGCAACATCCAAGGCGAGTATTGGAACGGCGACATCTTCGAACTGCTGGTCTACGACCGGGGACTCAACGATCAGGAATGGCGAAAGGTGCTGGGTTATTTTGCGGCCAAGTATTCGTTATCCACGGCATCCGCGGCAAAGTCGCTGTCGCCCGAGTTGCTTGCCTGGGCTTCGCTCTGCCATGTGCTGTTGAACACCAATGAATTCATTTATGTGGACTAGTCCATGAACTTTATGAAACGTTTTCCGTGCGGCCAAACGCGACGCGAGTTTGTCTGGCAGATGGGCGGCGGCTTCGCCGGACTCGCCTTGGCGAGCTTGCTGGAAGGCGACCGCTTTTTTGCCCGGCACGCGCACGCGGCAAGTCCCGGTGCTCCCGCCACGGCGAACCCGCTCGCTCCCAAACCGGCTCATTTTCCGGCCAAGGCGAAGCGGGTGATCTTCCTGATGATGAATGGCGGCCCGTCACAGGTAGACACGTTTGACCACAAACCGATGTTGGAAAAATACGCGGGCCAACCGCTGCCAGCCGGGAAGAAGTTTATTAATTCAGGCGGTCGCAAAATCGGATTCCTCACGCCGTCGTTCCGCAAATTTCGACCGGGCGGACAGAGCGGCCTGCTGATCTCCGACTTCTTCCCGAAACTGCGCGAGCACGCCGACAAGCTGGCGGTGATTCGTTCGTGCCACACCGACAGCCACGCGCACGGCTCCGCACTCGTGGCAATGAACACGGGAAAAACATTCATCGGCCGGCCATCGCTCGGCAGTTGGTCCGTTTATGGTTTGGGCAGCGAGAACCAGGATTTGCCCGGTTACGTGGTGATCCTCGACAAACGAGGCGGTCCGATCAGCGGTCAGCCGAACTGGTCGAGCGGTTTCATGTCGGGCGCTTACCAGGGGACGCTGTTTCGTCCGGTGGGAGATCCGATTCTCGATCTTCGCGGGCCGGAACATCTGGACCGTGCCGCGCAACGCGAGCAACTCGACGCCTTGGCAAAGCTCAATCAGATGCACCTCGACGCGCGACCTGGTGGCCAGGAACTGGCGGCACGCATCGCCAGCTACGAACTCGCCTATCGCATGCAATCGATGGCCCCGGAAGCAGTCGATCTGGCACAGGAAACCCAGCAGACCCTCGACGCGTATGGTGTCGGCCAATCGCCCACCGACGAGTTCGGTCGCAACTGCCTGGTGGCAAGACGTTTGATCGAGCGCGGAGTGCGATTCGTACAACTGTACTCCGGCGGCGGGCATCTCGAGGAAACCTGGGACGCTCACAAGAGCATCGAAACCAACCACGGTCAGCACGCTGGCGAAATCGACCAGCCGATGCACGCACTCTTGAACGATCTCGAGCAACGCGGACTACTCGACAGCACGCTCGTTATCTGGGGCGGCGAGTTTGGCCGTATGCCGTTCAGCGAAGGGCAAGGCGAACCGGGGCGCAATCACAACCCCTACGGATTCTCGATGTGGTTCGCGGGCGCCGGTGTCCGCGGCGGCACGACCTATGGGGAAACGGATGACTTCGGCTTCGAAGCCGTCGTCAATAAAGCTCATCTCCATGATCTACATGCAACGATCCTGCATCTGATCGGCATGGATCATGAACGGCTCACCTATTTCCATCAGGGACGCGACGAGCGATTGACCGACGTCTACGGGCGCGTCATTCACGACGTCATTGCTTGAGCAGGCCGTCGAGCGATCCGGCAACCAGATTGCCGCCCACGAATGTGGCGATCGCAGTGGTGTCGCGAATTTCATCGTCAGGGCACGTGAGAATATCACGATCGAGAATGACGCAATCGCCCAGCTTGCCCACTTCCAGCGAACCGACTTCTTTGTCAAGAAAGGCGATGTAGGCGTTGTTACGAGTGTAAAACCGGAGCGCCTGCGATCGCGTCAGAGCCTGCTCGGTGTGCAGGGCGCTTTCGAACCATTTCGCGCGACGCGTCACCGCCGTGGCGATGCCAAGGAACGGATTGTACGGATTGATCGCCCTCAGAGAACCGATCTTCTGCATGTGATCTGATCCGCCGCCCGCGATCGCACCCGCTTGAAAAATCGATTGCAGAGGCTGGAAGAAACGGAGACGTTCGTTGCCGAATTGAGCGTGCAGCGTTCGCGCATCCAAGTAAAGCCAAACCGGTTGGATGTCGGCGACCACGCCGAGCTTGACCATCGAGTCAATCGCCTCGGCGCTCATGAAATTGCAGTGGGTGATGCACGGTCGCGTGTCGCGAATCGACAATTCGCGATTCACCTCGGCATAGGCATCGAGCAAGGCGTGCACAGCACCATCGCCCACCGAATGGGCTGTGAATTGCAATCGATTCGTTACCGCTTCCCGCACGATCGCCGTGAGTTTCTCGGAAGGAATGAATCGCACGCCGCGATATTCGGGGTCATCAATTCGATAAATGGAGCTCACGCCCCACGGTTCCCGCATCAGGGCACTGCCGGTCAGCATGCCGCCATCGAGATAGGTTTTGATGCCGACGATGCGCAGTTGCGAGTCCTCCGCCGTTAAAGGATGCTTGGCCACAGTGCGTATGGCTTGCAGCACTTTATCGAGGTCCTGCGACGCATCCACGCTGTGCGAAATCGCGACGCGAGTTGGCAGGCGATTCCTGCTGCGCAATGCAACATAGCGGCCAATATCACCCGCCCCCGCGTCCCGATCGACAATCGTTGTGATGCCCACTGCGTTGTAGTCGCGAAGCAAGGCATGCAGTCGTTCGATCCGGTCTTCCTCCGTCGCACGACTCGGGGGCGATGAGCTTTTGAGGTATCGTTTCGTCCCGCCCCGCAAAAGACCGGTTGGCTCATTGGTATTCGGATCACGGACGATCAACCCCGCGCCGGTCACCACAAAATTCTTGTCGATCCCGCTGAGCGAAAGAGCAAGGCTGTTCACCATCGCATCCGGCCCCGTCGAAAATACCACCGGATGTTTGGGGGCAACCGTGTCGAGCTCCTCACGCGTCGGATATCGCTGTTCGCGCAGCCGCGTGATGAAAACCTGGTTCACCCAGATCCATTGTCCCTCGGGCACCGCTTGCGTACGCGATCGAACATACTCAAGCACATCCGCGACGGTCTCCATGTCAGGCACGGGATGATCGAACTCGTGCATGCTGGCCGAGCCCGGATGGACGTGGGAATCGATCAATCCGGGGATGAGCAGCTTGCCTTGCAGATCGACAACCCGGGTCGTTTCGCCGCGCAGTTCAAGCACCTCGCGTGATGTGCCTACGCGCACAACACGCCCCCGCTCGACCGCTAGCCCCTCCACGATCGAATCGTTCGCATCGACCGTCGCAATCTTCCCGTTGATGAAGATCAATTCTGCGGGTGCAGCAAACGCGGCACAAGGAACGCTCAGCAAAACGCCAAGTAAGAGTCCGAACCCGTACAACAACCACGGGGCGCAAGCGACGCTCCATCGCCGACGACCATCACGCAAAAGCGGTCGAACTCCACTCGAATCGAGCATAACAACGCTCCGGTGTCATGACACAGCCGAGCGATCAACGCGAGCGGTTACGCTACGTTCTTTGAGATCGCATTTACGTTCGGCGACAGGATCGTTCGTGAGATCGCGCGAGTCCCTGGACGGTCACTTGGCGGTCACTTGGCTCAAACGGCCGCACGGTCCATTGCATCGTGATTGGCCGGACGCGGCTCAACCACCTAATTGTGCCCGCATGTACTTCGACGCGGTCAGTAGCGCGTCGGGCAGTTTCTCGGGAATCTTACCGCCGGCCTGGGCGAGATCGGGCTTTCCGCCACCCCCGCCGCCGACGACGGGGGCCACTTCGCCGACCCACTTTCCTGCACTGATGCCTCGTCCGACCAAGTCTTGAGTCACGCCGGCTACCAGGATCACCTTGCCATCGGCTTGGGTCGCGCCGATCAGGATCGCAGAGCTCGAGAGCTTCTTACGGATCTGATCGATCAATTGCCGGACCACGTTCGGATTGGCACCGGGAGCCTCGGCAACGATGACCGATACATTGCCGACTTTCTCGGCTGATTCGATCAGTGCGTCGGCCGAAATCGTGCCTGCGGCACTCATCGACGTCAATTGTGTGCGAAGATTTTCGATCTCGGCCTGCATCGATTCGATTCGCGTTGCAACTTCGAAGACCGGCACGTTGAGGAAACGGGCCGAATCCCGAAGTGCGTTGCGAATGTCGTCATAACTTGCGTTGGCCGACTTCGGTCCGCTCTTCTCCGCTTTCATGGTGTCTGCGGCGGCGCCTTTGGAGCCGCTGGTGAGTTGCTTGCGCATGTCGCGCACGCGTTGCACCAAGTCGCGGCAGGCGGCCGGGACATCCAGCACACCCACGCCTAATCGCTTCGCGGCCGCGTCGAGAATCTCGCGAGTCTGCCGCGAATGCTCCTCGGCTTTGGCACCGGTCAGCGCCGTGATGCGTCGAATTCCGGCTGCGACGCCTTCCTCCGAAACAATCTCGAACGCGGTGACATCGCCCGTGTTTTGCAAGTGCGTACCGCCACAGAGCTCGCGGCTGAAATCGCCCATCGATACCATCCGAACCGGATCGGGATATTTCTCGCCGAACAACATCATCGCGCCGGCTTTGCGAGCTTCGGTCAGCGGCACGGTGTCCCAACGAATCGCAGCGCGGTCAGCGACACGCGCCTTCACATCGTGCTCGATCGTCGCCAGTTGCTCCACACCCACCGGTGCCATATTCGTAAAGTCGAATCGCAGCCAGTCGCGATCCACCTTCGAGCCCTGCTGCTGGGCATGCTTGCCCAGATTCTTTTGCAGCGCGTAATGCAGGATGTGTGTGGCGGAGTGGGCACGGCGAATCCCGTCGCGACGTTCGGTGGATACGCGGGCCTCCACGCTCGAACCAAGCCTTGCTACGCCCTTCGCGAGGTACCCGTGATGCAGGATCAGTTCTGCGTCGCGCTGGGTGTCCGTAACCTGGATCGTGAAGCCGTCGCCCACGATCTCGCCCTGATCGCCCACCTGACCACCGCTCTCGCCGTAAAACGGAGTCCGATCGAGCACCACCGTCAACGGATGGCCCTCACCGCACTTCGAAACTTCCTCGCATAGCTGGTCGTCGAAGACCAAGCCTTTGATCTCCGCAGTTGCCTCGGTCGTTTCGTATCCCAGGAACGGGGTCGATTTCACGGAACGCTTCAATGACTCGACCGGACCGTGCTTGAAGACTGCGACGGCATCGCCACCCGACTCGTCGCCATGCCGCTTCATCGCGTCCCGAAATCCCGACCAGTCAAAGGTGTAATTGAGTTCTACCGCCAACTGCTCAAACAGTTCGGGAGGCACGCCGTAGGTTTGGTAGATCCTGGCCGCGTCGTCGCCGCGGACAATCGAACTACCCTGCGATCCCATGTCGGCAAACACGCGGTCGATGTGAGCCAAACCGGCGTCGATCGTGCCGAAGAAATTGGATTCCTCGTCCTTAATCACCGCCGACACGCGTTCCACCGTTTGCGACAGTTCGGGGTACGACTGCTTCATCATGTCCGAAACGACGCTCACGAGCTTGTACAAAAACGGTTCGTGCAACCCCATCAACCGACCGTCGAGCACGGCGCGTCG
>JBJOLO010000466.1:0-10230 GCA_046045565.1 Planctomycetota bacterium
GACCCGTTTGATACCCTGCGGGCGATGCGGCGTTGGTGTTCTGATTCGCTGTTCCATACGCTCCGGCGGTATTCGCCCAACCGTTGGACGGCGTGGCTGTCTTGCCTGCGGTCGCCGAAGGACTTGGCGTCTGCGTGGTCGAAGGATACTTGGGCAACTGCCCGTTTGCCTCGCCAGTTTGCGTCGCGTTCGGCGCGTTTGCAGCCAACGACGACGTCGCCGGCTGACGCCAACTGCTCAGCCATTTCGAACTCGACGTACCAGTCTGACAGCCGCTCGCTATCGCCACGACACCGGAAACCATCGCGATGTTCGCGAAACGCAAGAAACGCACTCGCATGACAGCACATCCTTGTGCTTATGGAAGAGATAAATAAGTCGCCCGGGAACATTACCCCCCGAACGAACTGCCAAATGTCTTCGTCTGGAATAACCGTTAAGGTTTAACCATTCCGCAAAAATTATCACCCGGCTGAAAAGCTGCGGGAATCCGCAATGGGTGGCGGATGTTAGAGAGCCCGATTCGGCGGGTCAATGGCAATTCGCGACCACGACACGAGCGTACTTACTCGCCCTAAAACGCCCTCAAGCGTTCTCCGACGCAAGCTGGACTGCTGGCATTCAGCCAAAATGAAACGGCACGTGGCTTGATGCCACGTGCCGTGAAGTTGCTGCCGACGTGTTTTGATTCGAAGCAGTCGGATTCGAAGCAGTCGGAGTGGAGATCCGATGGCGTGCCCGGGAACGCCAAGCGTGAACGGCTGCTGCGTTCCTTCGATCCTACATTACTTGGCTGCAGCGTACCGGCGGGAGACCTCGTTCCAATTGATCACGCTCCAGAAGGCCGTGATGTAGTCGGGACGGCGGTTTTGATACAGAAGGTAGTAGGCGTGCTCCCATACATCGATGCCGAGCACCGGAGTGCGGCCTTCCATGAGCGGGCTGTCCTGGTTCGGGGTGCTCTCCACCTGCAGTTTGCCGCCGTTGACGCTGAGCCAAGCCCAACCGCTTCCGAAACGGGAAATCGCTGCTTTGGTGAAATCTTCCTTGAACTTGTCGAAGCCGCCCAATTCGCGGTCGATCGCGGCGGCCAGATCACCAGTCGGCTTCCCGCCGGCGTTTGGCCCGAGCACGGTCCAGAACAGCGAATGGTTGGCATGACCGCCTGCGTTGTTTCGCACCACCGTGCGAATCGCTTCGGGGACGGCCGCCAGATTGGCAATGATCTCTTCCGCAGTCTTCGACTCCAAGCCCGTTCCGGTCAACGCATTGTTGGCGTTGTTGATGTAGGCTTGGTGATGCTTCGTGTGATGGATCTCCATGGTGCGCGCATCGATATGCGGTTCCAGCGCGTTGTAGGCGTACGGCAATGCGGGCAACGTGAATGCCATGATCAGGATTCTCCTTGTTGGGACGAGACAACTTTCACGGCAGCATATCTTTCACCTGCCACCTGAGCAATCCGGGGCAGCCTCCACGAGCAGCCTGCGGTTTTGCTCGGCAGGCCTACCCATCAAGGCGTACGAATCCAAGCGGAGCCTCGCAAGTCCAAACAGGTGCTGCCGCGCAGCGTTTCACGGTTTCCCAACTGGCAACTTGCCAACTCGCGACTTCTCGACTCGCGGCCTTGGGGCTTTCCGACTCAAGACTTGTCGGCTCGCGCGTTGGCTTCATCGGCGGCGCGCCAGAGGTACCAACTGGCCGTAGTCCGGAACGGCCGCCAACGCTCTCCGTGCGCCGCCAGTTCGCCGCGCGTCGGCAATTCCTTGCGACGATAGACATGGCGAAAGCCGTTCCGCACACCGAAATCATCGCACGGCAGGATATCCGGCCGGCCTAACTGGAAAATCAAAAGCATTTCGACCGTCCAGCGGCCGATCCCGCGCACTTGCGTCAGATGCTCGACGATCGTCGCGTCGTCCATGCGGGTAAGAACACGACTCGATGGCACGGTGCCATCCAGCGACTTCGCTGCCAAATCGCGGAGTGCCAAAACCTTGGCTCGCGAAAATCCGACACCCCGCAGCGACTCGTCCGAAACGCTCGACAAATCCACAGGTCGTGGAAACCGACGCCCTGGAAAAAGCTCGCAGAACCGGCGCAGGATCGTCTGGGCCGCACGGCCATTTAATTGCTGATGCGCAATCGCCACCGCAAGCGACTCAAACGGAGGCCTTCGCCGCTTCGGTTCCAGGCCGCAGGGACCAATTCGATCGATGCATCGTCGCAATGCCGCGTCCCGACGCCGTAAATGGTCGATCGCCTCGTCATGCATGAGCTTACCTCCACGTTGTCTGCAACACGCACCCGGCCGCAGGCAAGAACTTGGCTACCTGTAAAACCCACTCCGTCCCATCCCCGAAACTAGATGATATCTGTCTCGAATAGGCCGCACATGGGCGATACCACAGGCATTACCTAGACGGGCATTCCCTAGACAGGCAACAACAAGAAAGGCAATCCGTCGCGATTCAGGCCTGTGTCCGGGCAGGCCTGCGTCCGGGCAGGCCTGTGTCCCGGAAAGCCTGAGTCTGGGTAGGCCTGTGTCGGTATAACCGGGCGTCCGAAAACGTTCGGGGCGGGACACGAACCTCTGCCGCCGCCCCCGACAGAACTTGCAAATCTCCCTAACCCGAAACCAAAAAACGTGTTAGAGCCACGCCGCCCCTGCCATCCAGGGCTCATTTCGCTTCCATGTATCGGGGGAGTGCCCCGAGTTCCCGAGTGCCTTGCCCCTGCCAGATGGCGGGACGAGCGACCGGGGGTGCCTCCGTTCGGGCATAGGATCGCGTGCCGGCTATTTGCGGTTGCAAATTCGAGCCTGCTTGCTACATTAACTGGCTTATCGTGTTTGTAGGATTCGAAGTTTGTGGAGTTTAGTTTCCGACTTGTAACCCCCTGGAGACTCGTAAGCCCGGAGACTCAGTACTGGCAGCCCATTGGGGACCAGCCAACCACTGGTCGGACGCCAACGAGGTGAGACCAAGCCAATGACGATGACGAAAGATCTAAAGCAGGATGTGATTCGCGGCTATCAGCGTAAGGCCACCGATAGTGGCTCGCCCGAGGTGCAGATTGCCCTGCTGACCACGCGAATTAATTCGTTGACCGAGCACATGCGGACGCATTCGAAGGATTATTCGAGTCGTCGCGGATTGCTTGCGATGGTTAGTCGTCGCCGTCGGCTGCTGGATTACCTCAGCAAGACTCAGCCCAAGATGTACCTGGAGATCATCAATCGCTTGGGTATCCGCAAGTAGCGGATGCCGGAAGACGATTGCAGCCGGTTCGAAGAACTCCGCTTGCTATCTGCTTCTCACGTGGTCCTTGTCGGTCAAATCGACGGTACCACGGAGCAGGTCGGCGGAAGAAATCGCTGCCCGCTGACGGTTCGGCAGGCTCGTCGTTACGACGAGTGAAAAGGATCGCGAGACGATACCGTCGCAAGATGGTGTGATTCGCAAGCTTGCCGACATTCGATTGGTGGAGGATGCACGGTCACATCAAGTGCCCGTCGACCTCTTGCTCCAGCGATCTCTCGCTGTCGTGGCGTCACGCCGGATGGGATTGCGGCGTGTTGATTCTGTGCGTTGGCAGTCATGATCAGTAACTGCCCGTCCAGCGGCCCTTGAGCGCATGAAAACTCAACAGCATTGCGTTCGCTGTGCTGGTTTGAAAATGCCCTCGAGTTTGTCGCATCGGATGGACGGCTTGGCTGAAACGCATGTGAATGGCAAGCATGTGACTGGCAAGCAAGGAACTGAGACGCAGGTAATTGTCAACCAAGTCTGTCAACCATGTTTTGTCCCATGATCGCGGCAACGGGCCGGTAACCAACATCGTTGAGCGTTACCATCCGTCCGCGTGAGACAGCTTTGCCCCGGAACGGCAATCGATTTTGCGGGGCCTTCGCTGTCTGAGAACTGGCTGTGTGAGAGTTGGTTGTCTGGTAGTTGGTTGAGGCGAATGAGCGTAGCGGGCGAATGTGGCGAGCCACGTTGCGGGCGAGCAGGCGGTTGGAAGCGACGCGTTTCGATTGGCGAAACGCGTCTGTTGGAAACGCAAGAGAAAAAAAGATAGGGAACGGCAGTGAAGATTCGTGTAGAGAAGAAGATTGGAAATTCGGTCTTATCGTTTGAAACAGGTTTTTTGGCGAAGCAAGCAACCGCCACGATTATTTGTCAGTATGGCGAGACGGTGGTTCTCACCGCTGCCACAGCCGGTCCGCCGCGACCCGGCATCGACTTCTTTCCGTTAACGTGCGACTATCGTGAACGTTCGGCTGCGGCCGGAAAATTTCCGGGCGGCTTTATTAAGCGTGAAGGCCGGCCGACGACCCGGGAAACCCTAACATCTCGATTGATGGATCGTCCGATCCGTCCGTTGTTCCCGGAGGGATTCTTCGACGAAGTCCAGATTCAGAGTTCGGTTCTGGCCTTCGACAAGCAGAACGACTCCGACGTGTTGGCCATGAACGGTGCCGCGACGGCGCTTTTCGTATCGCCGCTGCCGTTCCGCGGCCCGATCGCCTCGGTGCGCGTCGGCCGGGTGGAAGGGAAGCTGATTCCGTTTCCGACCATGGACGAACTGGAAGCCAGCGACCTGGACCTGGTCGTCTCCGGCTCGGAACAAGCCGTGTTGATGATCGAGGGCTTTGCTCGCGAGATGCCGGAAGCGGAGATGCTCGAGGCGATCGATTTTGCTCAGTCGGTGATCCGCGACATCATCAGCCTGCAACGCGAGTTGTACCAGGCTTTGAACGTGCAGAAGGCGCCGTTCCAGGCACGCTCGAACGACAACTTGTACCAGCGGTTGAAGGAGCGTTACTACAACGACTTCAAGGCGGCCAAGATGACGCCGGGCAAGCACGCTCGTGCGGAGGCCGTGAGCGCACTCAAGCAACGCGTGCAATCCGAAATCATGCCTGACCGCGACGGCAAGTCGGCGATCGACCAAGCGGTGGCTCGCGCATTGCAAGCGGTCAAAGGCGCGATCGACGAGAGCGGCGCCGAGGAAGACAACGAATCGGTGGAGGCCGGCGAATTCAATTCCGCCTGGCACAAACTCGAGGAGCACGTCGTGCGCGACCTGATCCTGGGCGGAACCCGTCCGGACGGCCGCGACTCGAAGAGCCTCCGCAACATCGATTGCTATGTCGATGTTTTGCCGTGCGTGCACGGTTCGGCGGTGTTCCAACGCGGTGAAACGCAATCGCTCATCACCGTGGTGCTCGGCACGTCGCGCGACGAGCAGCGCGTGGACGGCTTGATCGACGAGTACTCCAAGAAGTTCATGCTCGATTACAACTTCCCGTCGTTCTCGGTGGGTGAGGTCCGTCCGATTCGAGGACCCGGCCGCCGCGAAATTGGACACGGCATGTTGGCCGAGCGAAGCGTGAAGGCGGTCTTGCCCTCGCCGGAAGACTTCCCCTACACGATTCGCGTGATTTCCGACATCCTGGAATCGAACGGTTCGTCGTCGATGGCCAGCGTGTGCGGTGCCACCCTCGGCCTGATGGCGGCCGGCGTTCCGATCGTCAATCCGGTCGCAGGTATCTCGGTGGGTCTCGTCAAGCAAAGCGAAGACCGCTGGACGCTGCTCACGGACATCATCGGTGACGAGGACCATTATGGCGACATGGACTTCAAGGTGGCCGGATCGCAAAAGGGCATTACCGGCATTCAACTCGACCTGAAGATCGACGGCATCAGCCCGCAGATCATTCGAGCGACGTTGGAGCAGAGCCGCGAAGCACGGATCGAGATCCTGCGGAAGATGCTCACTACGATTCCACAGCCGAAGGCCGACATCGCTGCTTCGGCACCTCGCCTGATTCGCACGCAGATCGACCCCGAAAAGATCGGCCTGCTGATCGGTCCGGGCGGCAAGACGATCCGCTCGATCCAGGAATCGACCGGAACGGTGATCGAAGTCAACGACGACGGTATCGTGACGATCGCCAGCACCAACAAGGAATGGGCCGACGCGGCGCTGTCGCAAGTCGAAGCCCTGACCGCCTCGGTGCAGATCGGCAAGATCTACACGGGCCGCGTCAGCAGCATCAAGGACTTCGGCGCGTTCGTCGAGATCCTGCCGGGCCGCGACGGGTTGTGCCACATCAGCGAACTGTCGACAGGCTTTGTCAGCAATGTTGGCGATGTGTGCCAGGTGGGCGATGAGATGAAGGTCCTGGTGATCGACGTCGATGCCCACGATCGCGTGAAGCTCAGCCGCCGCCGTGCCTACGAACAACTGGGCATTCCGGACGAACTGGCTGATCGCTTGCCGCCGGAAGGCGGCGAGGGCGGGGAACAACGCGATCGTCCGCCGCGTCGTCGCGACGGTGACGGAGACCGCGAACACCGCGGTGACCGTGGAGACCGCGGCGATCGAGGTGATCGCGGTCGCGGTGGTCGAGGCCGTCGCTAGTCCGCACTGGAACCCATTCCTCCCGCGTCGAACCCAATCGACCAACGCGATCGATTCGACGCGGGCTGCGGGTGGCCCCACTACGGATGAAGAGTGACATCAGGCAGGCTCTGTTGAAACAGCAGCCGGACCGCAGAAAGGGAACTCCCACGTTGCCTTCTTCAGCAACAACATACCGACCCGCCTGACGGATCGCGTGGTTGTTTCGCAGTTGGGAGTTCGGTGATTCATTCGACACGGTCAGCGATGACGCACACGTCATCGCTGGCAGTGCGACTGAGCAAAGACGGTCTCTCGGGTGACCTGGTCAGCCGAGCTTGCTTTTCGGAGGCATGCCCCGTCGGAGCATCCGACCGTTACGACCTCTTTTTCAGCCCGTCACAATCCTTTCCCGGAGCCCCAACATGTCGAACGAATCGTTGGGAAATTATTCCGAGGAAAACGCGAGACTGCTGGTGCAATACCAGGAACTCGCCGAACTCGCCGGCGCACTCGCGCACGAAATCAAGAATCCGTTATCCGTGATCCGCATGAACATGGACTTGCTGGAGGAAGACTTCGCGAAGTCCGAATCGGCCCGCGACCGACGCGTCTTGCAAAAAATCGGCATCGTCAGCCGCCAATGCACGCGACTCGAGAATCTGCTGAACGACTTCCTGAAGTTCACCCGCCTGAGGGAACTCGAACTGCGCCCGGGCAACCTGAACGAACAAATCGAGCGTGTGCTGGAACTATACGAAGGCGCCTTGCGCGACAATCCGATCGTGATCAGTCGCTTCTATGATGCGCACTTGCCGGCGATCATGATGCATCCCGAAACGCTGCAAGCCGCGCTCGTGAATCTGGTCAAGAACGCCATCGAAGCCATGCCGAACGGCGGCAAACTGGTCGTCATCACCCAAGGCACCCGCAGCGGCGTCGCACTGGAAATGATCGACAGCGGATGCGGCATGGACGAAAACACCCTGTTCCGGATGTTCGAGCCGTTCTATTCGACGAAGAACAACGGTACGGGGTTAGGGCTGCCGACCTCGAAGAAAATCATCGAGGCGCACGGCGGAACCATCGATGTGCAAAGCGTGGTGGGACTCGGCACGAAGTTTCGATTGGAGTTTCCCGCCCCCGCTCGCATCGAACAGGGCGATCGGGCACCGGAATCGACGGCATCGTCTGCTTCCTCGCCGCAATCGCTCGCCGTGCAGGAACTCACACAACCCGCGTCAACGCAAACCGAATCGGCACACCCCGATGATCTCCCGCTTCCGGAATCGGTGAGCCCGGATCGGAGCGACTCCAAAAAAGCGGATCCGTAGCCGCCATTTCGGAGCGACGAAGCCGCATCTGCGGAGCGTGACGGCCAGGGTTTGTGACACGGTGACGGCAGCCGTCAAAGCGACCTGCAGCCATCAAGCTACTGGCCTCCGGCAGTCCAATTTCGTATCATCGGCCTCATGGTTGATCCGAAGACGCAAGACGCTACCGATACGCCTCAACCGCCGCTCAGGCTGCTGATCGTCGACAACGATCAGGCGCTCGCGCACGCCATGCTGGAGAGCCTCGAGGGACGCGGCTACCAGTGCGATGTTGCGATCTCCGGACCGGAGGGAGCCCGCCGCGTCGAGCAGGACACCTACGACATCATCATCACCGATCTGGTGATGAACGACGTCGACGGGATGGAAGTATTAGGTCGCGCCAAGCAGGCGTTGCCGGACTCGGAAGTGATCATGGTGACGGGGCACGCCTCGATCCCGAAAGCGGTCGAGGCGATGCAGCAGGGAGCGCATAACTTCCTCGAGAAACCGATCACGCCCAATCGCCTTCGCGCGGTGGTGGAGAAAGCAGCCGAGAAAGTCGCGCTTCGCCGGCAGAATCTGGAGCTGAATCAGCGGTTGGACGAGCGATTCGGCTACGAGGGGATCATCTTTGCCAGCGAGCGGATGAAGCAGGTGATCGAGCGTCTGAAGCGGATTGCGCCCACGGACGCGACCGTGCTGATTTCGGGCGAAAGCGGGACGGGCAAGGAACTGATTGCGCAGGCGATCCACCAAAACAGCCCCCGCAAGGCGAAGCGGATCGTGGCGCTGAACTGCGCGGCCGTGGCGGAGAACCTGGTCGAAAGCGAATTGTTCGGCCATGTGAAAGGTGCGTTCACCGACGCCGTGACCGATCGCATGGGCGCGTTTGAATACGCAAACGGCGGCACGCTGTTCCTCGACGAAGTCGGCGACATGCCGATGCCCACGCAAATCAAACTGCTCCGCGTGCTGGAAGACCATCAGATTACGCGCGTGGGCGACAACAAACCGCTGCGAGTCAACGTGCGACTGGTGTCGGCCTCGCATCAGAACCTCGAGGAGTCGATCGCGCAGGGGCGGTTCCGAAGCGACCTGTACTACCGATTGAAAGTGGTCACGATCCACTTGCCGCCGCTCCGCGAGCGACGCGAGGACATCGTGCCGCTGAGCGACCATTTTCGCAAAACGATGTCGCGACGACATCACAAAACCGTCAAAGCGATCTCGCCCGCCGTTTCTCGCGCCCTCGTGGCAAACGAGTGGAAGGGCAACGTGCGTCAATTGCGCAACGTGATCGAAAACATGGTGGTGCTCGACCAGGACGGAGTGCTCGACATGGACGACCTGCCGGGCGAATTGGAGGTCGTCGAGTCGCGTCAGGTGGGTCCCGATGTCGTTGGCGGCATGCCTTGGCTCGTGGGACAGCCGATGGACGCGTATGAGAAGTACGCGATCCAGGAAACACTGAAACTCACGGGCGGCAATCGCGAGGAGGCGGCGAAGATCCTGGAAATAGGTGCCCGAACCCTCTACCGAAAGTTGGAGAAATACCAACTGGAGTGAACCGGCTGTGCAGGGAGGTGCTGCCGAGCAGGTTACGCCGATCGATCCCGACGCGTGACACCGTTCGAGTTCGTTACTTTGTAGACGCGTTTTACGTCGTCGAAGAGTGCGTCCGGACTGCAGAGCGCGCCTGTTCGCAACGCGATGTCGGGGTGCGGTTGGCTGCAGTCGGTTGGAACTAGCCAGCGCGGGCTGCAACGAGCGGCCTTCGCATCACGGACAGGAAACTGCCGTCAGGAAAATTTCATGCCCACGATCCGTCAACTATCGGCCTCCATCATCAACAAGATCGCCGCGGGCGAAGTCATCGAGCGTCCGGCGAGTGTCGTCAAGGAACTCGTGGAGAACTCCGTCGACGCGGGCGCGACGCGGATCGAAGTGACGATGGTCGGGGGCGGCTTGGAATTGATCCGGGTCGCCGACAACGGCTGCGGCATCGATGCGGAGCAGTTACCGTTGGCGATCGCCAGCCATGCCACCAGCAAGATTGAATCAGCCGACGATCTGTTCCGGGTGGGAACACTCGGTTTCCGAGGCGAAGCGTTGGCTTCGATCGCGGAGGTCAGTCATTTTCGTTTGCGGAGCCGCACACCCGATTCGCATGCAGGAGCACAAATTGACGTGAATGGCGGAGAAATCCGCCCCATCGAACCATGCGGCTGCGATGTCGGAACGACGATCGAGGTTCGCGACTTGTTTTTCAACACGCCGGTCCGCCGCAAATTCCTCCGAGCCGCGGCGACGGAGATGAGCCACGCGTCCGAGGCGTTTACGCGCATCAGCCTCGCCTATCCCCACGTGCGATTTGTGCTGCGAGCGAACGAGCGGGTGGTGTACGATCTGGCACCGACGGAGAACTGGGGCGAGCGGATTGCCACGGTGTTCGGACGCGAAGTGGGCGAGGCACTGATGCCGGTCTCCGGCGAAGAGGGCGGCATCC
>JBJOLO010000471.1:0-6432 GCA_046045565.1 Planctomycetota bacterium
GGAGAGGGGTTGGGGATGAAGGGGCTGTTGCGTTGCCGCAGACAAAAAATGTTACGCTAAGTAAGTCAAGCTTCGACCGTAATATTACGGAGCGAGAAGCAGTCGGCCGGGGGCGTTGAGGTAGCCGATTACCTCGTTCAAGAATCGAGCTGCGGCGGCACCGTCGACCAGTCGGTGATCATAGGACAGGCTGAGCGGCATCATCAGTCGAGGCACGATCGCGTCGTCGACAACGACCGGCATTTTACGAGATCGTCCAACGAGCAGGATCGCCACTTCGGGCGTGTTCACGATCGGCGAGGAGTAGACGCCACCGACCGCGCCCAGATTGCTGATCGTAAAGGTGCTGCCTCGCAGGTCGTCGACGCCAAAGGAACCGGTGCGAACCATTTCAGCCGTTTGCTGAAGTTTGCGAGCGATTTCGGGGATCGACAGTTGGTCAGCGTTTCGCAGTGACGGCACCACAAGACCCCGTTCCGAGTCGACCGCGATGCCGATGTTGACATAGTCCTTGTAAATGATCGTGCCGTTCTCCATGTCGATCGACGCGTTCAGCGTAGGGTGCGATCGCAGGGCCATGGCAACCGACTTGATGACGAACGGCAGCGAGGTGAGCTTGATGCCTCGTTCGGCGTAATCATCTTTGCTGGTTTGACGAATCCGTTCGAGTTCGGTGACATCCGCATCATCGACGTTGGTGACCCGCGGCACGCTGGTCCAGGATTCGTGCATCTTGGCCGCGATTGTTTTGCGAATCTTGGTCATCTTTTCGATGCGGACCCGACCCCAGGGATCGTTGGCGGGTTCGCCGACGGTTTCGGCGAGCGACGCGCCGGTGTTAGTGCTGCCACGCGTCGCGGTCGTGGTGCTACTGGGAGCGGCGGCCGGTGCACTGGAGCCGCTCGTGCGAACAGCTTGATTAGCTTGCCGGACGGCTTCGAGCACGTCTTCGCGCGTGATGCGTCCGTGCTCACCGGTGCCTTGCACCGCCTGCAGGTCGATACCGACTTCACGAGCGAATTTCCGCACGGCGGGTCCGGCGGCCAACGCCTTGCCCGAAAGATCGGCCGCGTCCGCCGCTGCTGCGATGGTCGGAGCGGCGGTCGCTGCCGGAGAGACGACAGGCGATGCCGGTGCGACGGGTGCAGGTTTGGGTGCGATGGTCGCAGCCGGGGCAGGTGCCGTCGGCGTCGAAGCGACAGGTGGGGTGGGAGCAGGCGGGGTGGGGGCAGGCGGGGTGGGGGCAGCTGCCTTTGGCGCAGGTGGAGTTGCGGTCGTTGCCGGCTTCTCAGGAGCCTTCGCCGTAGCGGGTGCCGGAGCGGACGACTCGACCACCACGATCGCCGAACCGATCGGTACGGAATCGCCTCGCTTAACCAGTACCTTCGTGACCCGGCCCGCTGCAGTGCTGGGCACGGTCACGGTTGCTTTGTCGGTTTCGATTTCCAGCAGTCCCTGATCGCGTTCGATGGTGTCTCCTACATTGACGAGCACCTCAAGAACGTCGCCTGCCTTAATACCGGATCCCAATTCGGGCAACTTGATCTCGATTTCCATTGTTCTTCCTGCAGTGAGTCTCCCTGCCGCATGCCTTCTCTTCGCCGCGGATGCTGCATGTCATTTGCACCGCGAGCACTCGATTGTTGAGACGCGTTATGCGAACAGCGGATCGATTTTCTCGGGGTTGACGTTCAAGTCCTTGATCGCATCGGCCACGACACGCGGCGCGATTTTGCCTCGTCGCGACAGTCGGTACAGCGTTGCGATCACGATCGATTCGGCGTCGATTTCGAAATGGCGTCGCAGTGTCTCGCGTGTCTCGCTGCGGCCCATGCCGTCGGTACCGAGCACGAACAGTTCGCCAGGCACGCCTCGCGAAATCTGCTCCGGCACCGCACGCACGTAATCGGACGATGCAACGAACAGACCGTTTTCGCCTTCGAAGCAAGTCTCCAGATACGAGCGTCGCGGAGGCAACGTCGGGTGCAGCATGTTCCAGCGTTCGCAGGCGTGCAGGTCGCGACGCAGTTGCGTATAGCTCGTGACGCTCCAGATGTTGCTGGAGATCCCGTATTTCTCCGCGAGGATGTCGGCGGCCGAAAGGACACATCGCAGGATCGGACCGCTGCCCAAAAGGTTGACCTTTTCCTTGGACTGCGCCGCTTCACGTGTGGTGTACTTGTACAAACCCTTGATGATGCCGTCCTCGACGCCGGGCGGCATTTCCGGCATGGCATAATTTTCATTCGCGAGCGTCAGATAGTAGATCGCCGTTTCGCCCTCGCCGTACATGCGACGCAGGCCATCGAGAATGATCACCGTCGCCTCGTATCCCCACGCCGGATCGTACGAACGGACTGTCGGGAACGCGATCGAGTTCAAGTGGCTGTGCCCGTCCTGATGCTGCAGGCCTTCGCCGTTCAGCGTCGTGCGACCGGCGGTTCCACCAAGCATGAACCCCTTGGCTCGCACATCTGCGGCTGCCCATACCAGATCGCCAATGCGCTGGAACCCGAACATCGAGTAGTAGATAAAGAACGGAATCATGTTGATCCCGTGCTGACAGTATGCCGTGCCGGCCGCGATGAACGAGGACATCGACCCCGCTTCGTTGATTCCTTCTTCCAGGATCTGGCCGTTCTTCGCTTCCTTGTAGTACATCAGGCCTGTGCCCCGATCGACCGGGTCGTAGAGCTGGCCGACGGCGGAATAGATGCCGATTTCCGAGAACATGCCTTCCATGCCAAACGTGCGCGATTCGTCGGGGACGATCGGGACGACGTACTTGCCCACCCGTTTGTCCTTGATCAGTTTGCGCAAGAGTCCGACGAATTCCATCGTCGTCGATCGCTCTTTGCCTCGACTGCCTTTCAGCATGTCGGAGTACTCATCGAGCGAAGGCACTTCCAATTGGGGTGCCACCGGATTGCGGTTGGGCACGAAGCCGCCAAGTTTTTCGCGGCGTTCACGCAGGTAACGCATTTCGGCACTGGCTTCCGGCGGCCGGTAGAACGGCATTTTCGCCACGTCTTCGTCCGAAATCGGAATGTTGAACCGCGTACGGAACTCACGCAATTCATCCTCGTTCATCTTCTTCTGCTGGTGCGTGATGTTCTTGCCTTCACCAGCCTCGCCCAACCCGTAGCCCTTGATCGTCTTCGCCAGGATGACGGTCGGCCGCGTGGTCGATTCGACGGCCGCTTTGTAGGCGGCGAATACTTTTTCGGGGTCATGCCCGCCACGACGCATTTTGCTGAGCCGCTCGTCGGAGTAATTCGCCACAAGCTCCAGCAGTTCGGGGTATTTCCCAAAGAAGTGCTGACGGATGTAGTCGCCGCCCGCGACCGAGTATTTCTGGTACTCGCCATCGATCACTTCACCCATGCGTTTGACCAGCACGCCCGTCTTGTCCTTTTCCAAGAGCGGGTCCCAGTCGGCACCCCAGATCACCTTGATCACATTCCATCCCGCTCCGCGGAACAATGCCTCCAGTTCCTGGATAATCTTGCCGTTGCCGCGGACGGGGCCGTCGAGTCGTTGCAGGTTGCAGTTGATGACGAAGGTCAAGTTGTTCAGCTTTTCGCGAGCGGCGAGCGTAATCGCGCCCAACGTTTCGGGCTCGTCGGTTTCACCGTCACCGAGGAACGCCCAGACGCGCGAGCCGTCGGTGTTTTTAATCCCGCGGTCGCGGAGATAGCGATTAAAGCGAGCCTGATAGATGGCCATGATCGGGGCGAGACCCATCGAAACCGTGGGGAACTCCCAGAAATCAGGCATTAGCCAGGGATGCGGATACGACGACAGGCCGGGCGTGTCTTGCAGCTCGCGGCGGAAATTCTCCAAGTGCCGTTCACTGATGCGACCCTCGAGAAAAGCTCGAGCGTACATCCCGGGCGACGCATGGCCTTGGAAATAAATTTGGTCGCCATCATATCCGTCCGGTCCACGACCGCGGAAAAAGTGGTTGAAGGCGACCTCATACAAGGTGGCAGACGATGCGAAGGTGGAAATGTGACCACCGATGCCGTCGAATTCCTTGTTGGCTCGCACCACCATCGCCATGGCGTTCCAGCGAATGATGCTCTTGATGCGCCGTTCGAGTTCGCGGTTGCCGGGATAAGCCGGTTGGCGGTCGGCAGGTAGGCTGTTGATGTACGGGGTATTCGCCGCGATCGGAATATCGACGCCTTGAAGTCGAGCCCGTTCTTCTAACGCGGCCAAGAGGTACTTAACTCGTTCCGAGCCCTTGGCTTGGAGAACGTATTCGAGCGACTCCAACCACTCGCGGGTCTCTGCCGGATCGATGTCCTGCCCCGGCGTGGTTTTGATCTCGGTTGGATTGCCTGAAGACAATTCGTCGCCCGTCACAGTCACCTCGGACATAAGTAACTACCCCGTGAGAAAAGCCTTGCGGGTCTATTCGTCTGACGTTCGCGTATTGTCAACGAATGTTCGTTTCACGTAAAGGACAGATCCTCAATGGTTCAGCCCTGATTTCGTGTACCTATATACACCGCTTCTCGGGAGGGCGTGAAGAGGAAATCCGAACGCGGCGACCCCGAAACCTGGACGCCGCCCCCCGATGCGATGGCAGGCATCCCGGTCGCGCAAGGTTCTCGCAATCGGCCCGGGCAGCTACCATAGGCGTAGAGTCTGCGACACTTTTACGGGACTTCCGCCGTATGAAAAAGACCAATCGCCCCGTACCGAAGCGATCTCGCGCAGGATGGATCGTTGTTCGATGGTCTCTGCAGACGCTCGCGGCGGCCTCCCTGTTTTGGGTGGTCGCCCAGGGGTTGGCAGAAGACCCGTCCAACGGCTGGTGGTCACTGCAAGCCGTTCGGCGTACGCCCCTACCGATGCCGCTCTCTGAGCGTCGACCCAAGCAGGGGACTGCGGCCCGCGTTTCGGATTCGCGATGGGCCATCGATACGTGGATCGATGCGTTCGTGCTGCAGAAACTGGACGAGCGAGATCTCGAGCCGGGCCAGGCGGCCGATCGAGCTGAGTGGCTGCGTCGAGCCACGTTTGATCTCACGGGTTTGCCGCCCTCGGACGATGAATGGGACGAGTTTGTCGCTGATCCCGCTCCCGATGCCAAAGACATGGTGATCGATCGACTGTTGGCGTCACCCGCGCACGGTCAACGTTGGGGACGGCATTGGCTCGACGCAGTGCGCTACGCCGATGCGCGAGACCTGATCCAGCTCCCGGCCGAAAGTGACTTCCGCGAAATCTGGCGATATCGAGATTGGGTTGTCTCGGCATGGAATCGCGACATGCCCTACCCGCAATTCCTGACGATGCAGCTTGCTGGCGATTTGCTGCAACCGCAGGACGATGACCGGATCGATCGCGATGCCCTTGTTGCGACGGGGTTCCTGGCACTGGCCGACTTTGTGCCCGGCGATGTCGATAAGGAGCAAATGATCGCCGACTATGTCAACGATGAAATCGATGTCGTTGGTCGCGCGATTCTAGGGTTCACCTTGGCGTGTGCTCGTTGTCATGACCATAAATTTGATCCGATCACCATCGAGGACTATTACGCCTTGGCGGGGATCTTCTTCAGCACGCGGCTGGTGCCCGGTCCCGTCAAGGGAAACACGCCCTTGGTGCGCGTGCCACTGGCCTCGCGAACGGAGTTGGCTCGAATCGAGTCCGAGAAGTTACACAACCAACAGCGAATGGCGGAAGTGCGTCGCGAAATCAGTTCGGCCGAGGATCGGTATGCGCGTGCCCATCTGGAACGGCAGGTTGCTCAGTTCACCGAAAAATATCTGATTGCCGCCTGGGAGTTTACTCGATGGCAGAGCCAAAACGCGGAGGCCGATCTGCTGTCGGATCTCGAGCCCACAGTTGACGTGGCGCGGTTCGCGGCCGAGCGATCGCTCGATCCTGCCACGCTCGCTCGTTGGCTTTCGTATCTGCACCGCCGACGTGGCATCCGCGGTGTCGGACGCGTGCATCCTGATCTGGAAAATCTCCTGGCACTTGCCGATCAAGAATCGGTTGTCCGCGCCGCGAGCCATTTACAGAGCGTCGTGCGGGATGACAAACAAGCCAGCGGCCGTCCGGTCGATGCGGCGACCGAGTCGCTGCAGCGAGCCGAATTGCTTCGTTTTCAAGCCGATGATCCCGGCATCATTACCGATTCATCGGGCGCGATCGAGATCTGGCCGGATCGAGCCGGTTTGGCCGAGGACGCGGAACGTGTAACCGACTTGCCCGCCCCGATGATCGCGGTCGAGTCGATCAACGGTCGGTCGCGCAGCGTGGTTCGGTTTCAGGGCAAGGAACTTTTGCGAGCGCCCCGCACGGTTTCGAACGCGGGAACGATCGTGCTCTGTTTCCGTTGCGATCCCCAAGGGCCTGACGGACAACGCTTGATCGGCTGGGAAGATGCGTCCGCCGGTCAGCACGGTATCGGAC
>JBJOLO010000499.1:0-3598 GCA_046045565.1 Planctomycetota bacterium
AGGATAGCCACGAGCACAGAGAGCCCGATCAGCGTCAAGCAGAGCGGCGCTTTGCGGCTCGATTGCCGTCGCCACTGGCTTTGCATGTTGCGCACGTTGGCCTGTCGCTGCTGGTGTTGCCGCAGTTCTTCGCGACGTCGCGCGGCCGCTTCGCGCTCGACGCCCAGGTATTTCGGGTCGAGCGGCATCTGGCGAAAGGCTTCGAGTTCCCTGCGGGCTTGCTCGAGATGGTCTTCATCACGAACCCATATCGCCCATGCCTGACCGTCCGGCTCCGACTGTGCTCGAATGCCGAGCGTCGCAAGGTAGTCGGAAAATCGCAGCGCGTCCGCTTGGCTTTCGAGGGATCCTGCTTGTCTCATGACTGATCAATCCGCATCTAGGCCTAAAGCCTCGAATTGCCCTTGCTCCAGCAACCGCTGACAATGCTCGACATGCGCGTAATAGTCGCGTCGTGCGAGCGACCCGGCTGCCAGTTCGTCGAGCACCACGACGACTTTCGGATGAAGTTGCAACGCGGAGGCGGTGATGCGAGCCGTGATCGGCCCCTCCACCGTGTCGCGAATCGCAGCAGCCTTGGACTCGCCAAAAGCTACCAGCAGACACTGCCGCGCCTCGAGGATCGTTCCGACCCCCATCGTCACGGCAAGGCGAGGTACTTTTTGCGGATCGGAGAAGAATCGAGCATTGTCGCGAATCGTTTCCTTCGCGAGCGTTTTCACGCGAGTACGACTTCCCAGCGATGAACCGGGTTCGTTGAATCCGATGTGGCCATCGGTGCCGATCCCGAGCAGTTGCAGGTCGATGCCTCCCGCGTCGCGGATCTTTTGCTCGTACTCCCGACTCGACGCCTCGAAATCCGCCGCCATGCCGTCCGGCACATGGGTGTTTGCGAGTCGGATATTAATTTGATTGAATAGGTTGTTCTGCATGAAGTAGCGGTAGCTTTGCGGATGCGAGCCATCCAACCCCACGTACTCGTCAAGGTTGAACGAGCGAACGCGAGAAAAATCCAGGCCTTCCTCCCGATGCAGCCGGATAAGTTCGCAATAGGTCCCGAGCGGCGTCCCCCCCGTGGCCAACCCCAATACGCAATCGGGCTTTCGGCGCACCAAATCGGCAATCATGCTCGCCGCGCGGCGACTGGCCGACTCTGCATCACGCTCAATGACGATCCGCACGATCTCTCCTCTTTCCTGCTGAATGCTACTACTTGGTGCTACTACTTGGTGCTACTACATGGTGCTATCGGTTGATGCTCGCACGCAGCCGGACAGGTCGTTCAGCCGACCTTGGCTGGCATGTACGCTTGGACTTGGCAATCGCAAGGCGGAGACCCCCACGCGGCTTTCATGATCCTTTTTACCGGATCAAGGCCTGAAAACCAACGGGAGCGACGGCAGGGTTGGAAGCGAAACTGTCCGGGATTCGGTTGGTTGACGCTGCATCGAACCGCAATTCGCTCTAGGTCTACCTGTACCGGCTGGGCTATAATTTCCGCGACTCACGGAGGATAGCGGCATGCGCTCGATCGCAATCATCAACCAAAAGGGCGGCGTAGGAAAAACCACCTCGGCGGTCAATCTCAGTGCCGCTCTGGCTTCGCTCGGTCAACGCGTGTGCCTGATGGACTTGGATCCGCAAGCGCATGCCTCGTTGCACCTGGGCTTGGCGCTGAACGACGATCAGCCGTCGATGTACGATGTGCTGACGGGCGACACTCCTTTGGCCGATATTGTCCACCCGGTGGGAGACCGGCTGTGGGTCGTTCCGGCGCATCTGGATTTGGCTGCGGCCGAGATGGAGTTGGCGGGCGAAGTCGGCAGAGAAGTCATCCTCCGCGATCGGCTTTCGCAGTTCCTCACCGCGCGCGAGCAGGATCCGTTCGACTTTCTGTTGCTCGATTGTCCTCCCTCACTGGGCGTCCTCACGCTGAACGGCTTGACGGCAGTTGACGAAGTTTTTCTGCCGCTACAACCGCACTTTCTCGCACTGCACGGCCTCAGCAAACTGCTGCGCACCATCGATGTGGTGGCCCAGCGATTGAATCCAACGCTGCGACTCACAGGCGTGCTGCTTTGCATGTTTGAATCGGGAACGCGACTGGCGGCCGAAGTAAGCCGCGATGTGGATGAATTCTTCAAAGAACATGCCCGCGAGAACAAAGTTTGGTCGCGAGCTCAAACCTTCCGCACACGGATTCGTCGGAATATCCGGCTCGCGGAGGCACCGAGCTTCGGGCAGTCGATTTTCGAGTACGCCCCCCAATCACATGGCGCGGATGATTACAAGGAATTGGCTCGGGAAATCCTGGGAAGCTCGTCCGCAGGGAAGGAACGCTCCCGTGTGACCATTACGATCGGAGACGGCAGCGGTCTCATCGACTAACAAGATCGCCGTATACGCCGCTTAATCGATACATCTTTCCAAATTCCGCAATCGACTTTGACGCGAGTAACGACTGCTCTCAGCACACCCGATTTGCCCACGATTCGACCTGAATCGCTGGTGCGGAATCAGCGGGTTGGCCTTCTCGAAAATCGTGAGCGGTTTCTCTTTCGAGTCACCCGAGTTTGGGTGGTATGACGATCGGGGTTAATGTCATCGCACGGATGTTCCGGCCTGTATCGAATTGCCGCAATGCGACGCGAGATCCTGTCGCAGGGCTACCGGACACGTGCGGCCCGACGGACGCGGATCGGGAGGATCCGATCTTCGGGATAGCCTTTACCCCAGGAGTCGAGTAATGAAGTCGTTTATCAAAACTGGCGTGGCTCTCGCGCTAGGCTTGTCGTTAACCGGGCATGCCCTAGCCCAAAGCCCCTACGCTACTCCGTCGTACTCGGCGACGCGCACGTCGCCCGTTGTGCAAGAAGCCGGCTTTCGCGGTACGCCATCAGTTGGAACCGGCATCGCGAATCCCGTGCGCGGCGGTGAACCCCGCTATTTCCTGCCGGGCCGGAATACCGCACCGAGCAACCTCGATCCGACGGTCATCGAAGGGCCGAACCAGTCCGATCCAGTGCCCGAATACACCGACGCCCCAGCCCCGCCCGTGGACGGCACTCAGGGTCCGATCGTTGACCAATCGACGGGGTCGGCTTACGGTCCCGATGCCTCGTGCATCGATGGTTGGCTCGGCGGTAACTGCGGTCCGAAATGGTACGGCGGCGTCGGCGGTCTGATCATGACCCGTGATCGTGCAAACAACACCTGGTTGTCCTACGATCAGAACAACTCGGATGTCACCCGTTTGTATACCAATGATGCAGCCATGACGTGGGCAGGCGGCGTCGAAACGCGACTTGGTCGGTACTTGAACTGCGGCCAGAATGCCCTCGAGGCCGTGTACTGGGGCGTCTATCCGGGCACGCAAGAAGCTTGCATCGAGTCGTCGGACCCGGTGAATTCGTCGCTTCGTTCGACCCTTGATTTCAGCTCCTTGCAGTTCACGGGACAGACTGGACTCTACCCCGTCACCGACGTCCTCAACAGTGCCATGTGCCATAACTATCGCTCGAGCAACAACTTCCAGAACATCGAAATCAATTTCCTGGGTTTCGGTTGCTGCGGGCCGACATGGAACAACGGTAACTGC
>JBJOLO010000540.1:0-6503 GCA_046045565.1 Planctomycetota bacterium
CCAGGACCTCAACCCGCGACTTGTTACGACCACGTCGGTCGAGGATATCCTGGGCACGCACGCGAGAGCCTACATTGCCTCCGCGGGAACGAATAACGATCTGGTTGTTACCACGCGAAAAAACGGTACCGACTGGAACGGAGTGAAGATTCAATTCGTTGACGATAGTTTGCTGCAAGCCGGCCCCGCCGTCACCGCTGGAAATGAGACGGCCAGCTATTCCGCCACGCCCGTCGCTGCCCGTGCCGCGTTGAAACTATACGGACTCAATAACAACCTCGTGCTTACCGCTCAGACCCCCGGCTCGACGATGAATGACGTCCGGATCGACATCGTCAACGCGGGAGCCATCGGGAACAACGCGACCGTAAGCTACAACAGCGGCACACGCGTTTTGACCCTGGGCATCGACTCCAGCGGTGCCACGACCACTCAGGCGCTGATCAACTCCATTAATTTTCACGGCACATTCAGTGCGGCCTACGACGGCACCGACCCGAGCGACGGCGGATTCCTGGCGGGTGCCTCGCTGCCGATCTCCAACAGCGGCACAAACCGAGGCAACACCGGACGCAGCGGCGGCGATGCCAAAACGCTGTTCGTCAATATCGCACCCGGGAAGTCCACCGCAAAAAACATCATCGACGCGATCAATAACACCCCCGCCGTGTCGAATCTGTTCATCGCCGAACTCGATCCTTCGGACAGCACCACGACCAACCTCGCCGGGCGAGGCCTGATCGATCCCCAGGTCATTGCGCAAACCAGCGGCGGAACCGGTGAATCCATCGATCTCCAATCCGGATTGCAGATCACCAATGGCGGCTCCACCACCACCGTCGATCTTTCGTCCGCCCGCACCATCGAGGACATCCTGAATCTGATCAATCGCTCGGGTTCTTATGTAACGGCATCGTTGAATGCCAGCGGCAACGGCATCGACATCCGCTCAACCCTCAGCGGCGCGGACTTTTATGTCGGCGAAAACGGGGGAACTACCGCAACCCAATTGGGAATCCGCAGCCTGCACGCGAATACGTCCCTCAGCGAACTCAACCATGGCCGGGGCGTCGAAACCACCGCGGGCACCGCGTTTCAGATTCAACGAACCGACGGCTTAACGGTAAATATCGACCTCGCCGGAGCCCTGACCATCCAAGATGTGCTCGATCGGATCAACGCGGCCGGCGGACTGAACGCGCAACTCGCCGCCGTCGGCAATGGTATCGTGATCGAAGACACCCTCGGCGGTGCCGGATCCCTTGTCATCACCAAGAATGGCAATCACCAAGCCGCCTGGGATCTCGGACTCATTCCCGTGAGTCAACGTCAGGCAATGGGATCGGGCGTTCCGCCGGCAATCAGCGGCAGGGACACCAATCCGCATGAGGTGAAGGGCGTATTCAATTCATTCCAACGGCTCTATGAGGCACTGCAGACCAACAATCAAACGGAAATTGAGCGTGCCGCCGCGATGCTCGATGTCGATCTCGACCGACTGCTGTTCAGTCGCAGCGACGTCGGCGCACGACAGCAAGGACTCGACGCCGTTACGCAACGCATCGAAGACGAAGAGGTCGAACTGAACACCGTGTTGACCAAAGAGATCGATGCGGACCTCGCTGAGACGATCACGAATTTGGCCAGTCGTCAAGCTTCGTTGCAAGCATCGCTGCAATTAACATCGAAAGTCTACAAGTTATCGTTGCTTGACTTCTTGTAATCGCGATTTTGCTGATCGTATCGATCCCGACCGGACGATGAAGAATAGGATGCACCGCGAGGGAGCGGATCGTGAAGATCGCCCGCGAATCAGGTCACAGCGGAGAAGGGGGACCGAGTATGTTGATTCAAACAACACAATTCGGCACGGTGGAATTCCAGCCCGACGACGTTCTGCTGTTTCCCCGAGGCCTGATCGGCTACGAGAAATGCCATCATTGGATTGTGGCGGGCGATGCCGAGAATGCCGCGTTGGCGTGGCTGATCAGCCTCTCTCAGCCTAACCTCGCCCTGGCTGTCGTCAGCCCTCGACGGTTCGTAAGTGACTACCAGGTAAGGCTGCAGAAACGTGAACTGGAGGAACTCGACACGAGTTCGCTTGCGGATGCCCATGTGTTGGTCGTCGTGAGCCGCCATGACGACGTGCTCACGGTGAATTTGCGGGCACCGATCGTGGTGAATCTTGACCGCCGCATCGGCAAACAGGTGATGACCGTCGATGAACAGCCCATCCAGCACCCCGTAGCCCGGATATCTCTGGAACGAAGCGATTCTGCATCCCGTCCAATCGATCTGCGCAAGTCCGCTTAGGCACATCTTGTGCCTCACTGGGGCGTCGTTCTGCACCCCTGGAACCCCGTGTTCGGCGTAACGTCTGGGTTCGCCGACTTTGGGCTACGTTGTTTGCAACAGGCCTGTTTGCAAGTGGCCTGATTGCAAGGGGCCCATCTGCATTAGGCCGCGTTCCGGCGATTTTCGTTGCATGATCTCGGTTGATGATCACTATTGCGGTCCGTTCACTCGGTGCACGCTGCGTGCTACAGCCGTTGCACCCTGAAAAACGGTAACGTTTAAGTAAGCGAGTAATTCTAGGTAAGGTGCGCTACCGATAGTTGCTTCTACAAGGCAGGTGTCGGCCAGGAAACAAAGCCGGCGTTTGGTCGAGTGCCACCGAACGCGAAACCGTATTGCCCCCGCCGGCGGGCTGACTCACCAACACAGGAGGTTGCCACGATGCTGGTTTTGTCGAGACATCGTGACGAGAGCATCATCATCGGCGACGACATTGTCGTCACGATTGTGGATATACGCGGTGACAAGGTGCGATTGGGAATCAATGCACCTCAGGACATCCCGGTCCATCGTCAGGAAGTGTATGAGGCGATTCAACGGGAAAATCGCCAAGCGGCCCAGGTCCGGCCCGTCGAAACCCGTGACCTTGGCAAAACGAACTGATTGACGTTTGAGCCCGCGGCACGTTCGCTCGACCGCTTTGCTGATGCAGGCCGGCACAGCGCAATCGATGCTCGCCGCGGTGTGAACTCCGCAATCGTTCGTCCACTGTTGCCGCTAGCGGCTTTCGGGATCAGGCCGCTGGCGGCGAAACACGAGAGGGTTTCGCCCCCGCTTCGTGCGATGTGATCTGCAGCACCTTCGCGGGCCATTCGAGCCGCCGCGAAGGTGCGGGCGTGGCGCTAATACGCTGGATGGCACCCAGCGCCCTCCCCCTTCTTTGACTACAAATAGCAGGTGACGCTCAGCATCCCGCTGGGCTTGCTTCGGGCCGCCACTTCGCATCTGAACTGGCATCGCTGCGCCGCTTTGCGGCTGGAAGCGTCGAATCGGCAAGTGCCATTCGCAGCTCGGTGACGGCATGTTGTCGCACGGCGTTGGGGAGCACAAGGAGATCGCGTTTCGTCCGCTCTCGCCCGGATTGCCGCTCCCACCGTGGGTCGTTCCATCGCGATTCGCTCTTCCAACGGAACCTCTCTTCGCCTGCCCTGCTCCTCCCGGCCCTGCCACCAGCGAGTCCGGACTTCGTCCACGGTGTCGATCGTAAAGCGGCATCCTTATCTCGCAGACGGTCGCGCGATCTTGCCGTCTGGCGGCTGCATCCGACGCATCGAGTCGCCCCGATCTCTTCGTCGGCATCGCATCGCCGTCAGCGCCGTCGGCAGATTCCGCACAATCGTCGCCCCCGTTCGGGCTGTAAGGCGGGAAGTCAGAGCTGGATGGCGGAAAGTCAACGGCTGTCGCGACGCTGCATCGGGAGGGCTGGCGCTGTTGATTCCCTGTTATGCGGTTTTTGCCGGTTCATCCTGTCGCCGGCTCCAGTTTTATCGGTTGTACATTTTCCCTGCTGAAAAAAAGCACCCCAAATTACCTAGACCACCTCAGACCCCGACACTATGCCGACGATACAGTTTACTAGAAGTTCCGGGACCCCCGAAAACCCGCGAGTTGTGTGCTCGCGCAAGTTTGCTTGACGCCCGACCCGGTGGTGTCATGGACTCGCACCCGGGTCCAGCAGGTTGTGAGGCAAGCAAACCTGAACCGTATCGGGGGCAACTCGGAATAGATGCAGCCAGTCGACATGGTTTGATCTCCCCAACCTTGGCGGTCGGCAACGAGGTCCATTTTTTGACGAAGAAGGGGTGTCCGAAATGTCACGTATTAACACGAATGTTCCGTCGCTCATTTCGCGGATCAATCTGAATCGAACGAACAGCGACTTGCAGACGTCGCTGAATCGGTTGAGCACCGGTTTGCGAATCAACAGCGGCAAGGACGATCCGGCCGGTTTGATTGCTGCCGAAACGCTGCGAAGCGATATCGTCGGCATCAACAAAGCAATCTCGAACTCGCAGAAGGCTGACGGGTTGGTTGCCACGGCGGAAGGCTCGCTCAATCAGATCTCGAAGTTGTTGAACGACATCCGAGGCCTGGTGACCGAGGCATCCAACACGGGTGCATTGAGCTCCGATCAGATTGCAGCCTATCAAATGCAGGTCGATTCCTCGCTGGAAGCGATTGACCGCATTGCCAGCAGCACGAGCTTCCAAGGCAAGAATTTGTTGGACGGCAGCTTGAGCTTTGTGACGTCGGGCGTTACCTCGGCCGACATTTCATCGCTCGACATTCAGCAGGCAACGATCGGCGCATCGGGCAGCGTCACGCTTGACCTGAACGTAACGACCGCTGCGGCGAAGGCTACGATCGTCGGCGACAACGCAGCCCTGACCGGTCAAGCCGTCGTGGAAATCAAGGGATCCAAAGGCGCGGAAGTCTTCACTTTCGGTACAGGTACAACGGCAGATTCGATCGTTTCGGCAATCAATTTGGTCGCGGATGCGATCGGCGTCGATGCGGCCACCGACGGCACGGGCGCTTATGTTTTCACATCACAAGAATACGGCAGCTCGCAATTTGTCGAAGTTACCGCGATTAGCGGCACGTTCACCGGTGCAGGTACGCGAAACACCGGAACCGACGTCGCCGGCGACGTCAATGGTGCGGCCTTCGCAGGCTCGGGTCTCCGAGTTTAGCGGAAAACAACGACGATCGACCAGGAAGCATCGCTGAGCACGACGTTCGGCACGACGACCGGTACGACGTCTTTCGATATCACGGGCGGTGGTGCTCGATTCCAACTGGGAGCTGACGTGCTCAATACGCAGCAATCCCGGATCGGCATCAACAGCGTGAACACGGCGGAACTGGGCGACACGATCGGCGGCGTAAGGCGTCGGTTGTACGAACTCAAGTCGGGCCAAGGAGCCGACTTGGATTCGGATCCGACCGCGGCGTTCCAGATTGTCGACAAGGTGATCAACCAGGTCGCCAGCATGCGAGGTCGACTTGGTGCATTCCAACGAACGACGTTGGATTCCAACGTCGCGTCTTTGAATGACGCCTTGACGAACATCACCGAGGCTGAAAGCAAGATCCGCGACGCGGACTTTGCCGAGGAAACGGCTCGCCTGACGCGAGCTCAAATCCTCGTCCAATCGGGTACCTCGGTGCTCAAGATTGCCAACCAGAACCCGCAGAACGTGTTGTCACTGCTCGGTTAAGCGAACTGACATTCAGAGGACCTCCGGCCGCGATGCTAGCAGCATCCGGCCGGGGGCCTGACTGAATAATCAATACAGTCCCCCATGACGACGGACCGAAGAGAAAAGAAGGGTATTCTCTACACGCCTGCCGAGTGAAACAAGCTGCAAAGGCAGTCGGACCTCGCGCCGCAGCTGCCGGGTTACGTTAGGAACGCTTCTCATGGCAGGAATCACGGCCACCACCGGGCTTGTCTCAGGTATCGCAACCCAGGATACGATCGACAAGCTGATGCAGATCGCAGCCCGCCCCCGCGACTTGCTCATCAGTCGCAACAAAGAGGCCCAGACCGAACAGGCGGCTCTCTCGCAAGTCCAGGCGATGATCCTGGCGATGCAAGTCAATGTTCAGAAGCTGACGAAGTCGGATACGTTCAATAAAACCCTGGCTACTTCGTCCGACGACAAAATCATCACCGCCCTCGCCACCGGTTCTCCGACCGCCGGTTCGTACTCCTTCCGCGCCGTCCGACTCGCCCAAAGCCAGCAACTCATCAGCAGTCCCTTTGCGTCGAACACACAGGCACTCGGTGCCGGCACCGTCTCCTTTCGCTTCGGCGGTTACATCAATGACGGGATTGCCTTGAGCCAACTGAATGGCGGATCCGGCGTGCAAGCCGGTTCCATCCGCATCACCGATCGCAGCGGAACCGCCGCCGAAATCGACTTGAGCTACGCCCAAACGATCGACGACGTCCTCAACGCGATCAACAGCACCAAGACCATCAATGTCCAAGCAGTCACATCCGGCGATCGAATCAAACTCATCGATCAGACCGGCCAGACGCTCAGCAACTTGCGAGTCCAGGAAGTGAGCGGTGGCACCACGGCCGCATCACTGGGCCTGTCCGCAATCGATAGTGCATCGAACTCCGCCACCGGCCAGGA
>JBJOLO010000565.1:0-3736 GCA_046045565.1 Planctomycetota bacterium
AAAACACCTGCCGAAACCAAGCCGAACGACACGAAAACGGACGCGACCAAAACAGAGCCGGAAAAATCGGCTGCAAACAGTCCGGCGAACAGCGCGGTCACAGAAAGTTAACTTGCGAACAAACGATCACTGGCATCCGCCAGCGGTCAGGTGCAAACAACGGTTTTCTCGTTCGAGCCTTTTTCTTTTTTTGTTTGAAACAGATCTCTTTTATTTGAAACAGCACACACTTGGAATCAAAGGATCAGTTGCCAATGAGATCCCGATTACGAACCGGTTCGATCGATAGGCCTCGCCTGCTTGGCCCGGCATCTTGTTTCGGTCTGTTGTTGATGGTTGGCTCGATCGGTTTGGCAGCGGATACCGCACGTCCCAACGTCGTGATCATCGTGGCGGACGATTTAGGTTGGGCCGATCTGGGATGCTATGGCAGCAGTTTTCACCGCACACCGCAACTCGATCGTTTGGCGGGCGAATCGGTGCGATTCGCGCAGGCCTATGCAGCCTGTCCGGTTTGTTCTCCGACGCGTGCCGCGATTTTGACAGGCCGCTGGCCCGCGCGATTGCACCTGACCGACTGGCTGCCGGGCCGAGCGGATCGTCCCGATCAACTTCTCAAGCGACCGGCATTGAGGATGGAGTTGCCGCTGGAAGAAACGACGCTGGCGGAACTCTTGAAGGAGCGCGGCTATGCGACGGCATCGATTGGCAAGTGGCATCTGGGCGGCAGCGGTTTTGAACCAACACGGCAAGGCTTTGAACTGAACATTGCGGGCGATGCCGCCGGGACTCCGTTGAGCTACTTTGCACCTTTTGCTCGTGACGGCCGGAGCATGCCGGGTCTGGAAAAAGCGAATGAGGGCGAGTACCTGGCCGATCGGTTAACGGACGAGGCGGTCGCCTTTATTCGCTCGAAGGCAAATCAGCCGTTTTTTCTCTACCTGCCGCATTTCAGCGTGCACACGCCGATGTCAGCGAAGCCGGATCTGGTGGCCAAGTATCCTCCCGCGCAATCGTTCGGGGGACGGCAAAACAATCCGATCTATGCGGCGATGCTGGAAAGCTTGGACGCGAGCGTCGGGCGGATTGTGGAAACCTTGCGCGAATTGAAACTGCTGGATAACACGCTGGTGATTTTTACGTCGGACAATGGCGGACTGGCGACACGCGAAGGCCCCAACACGCCCGCAACGTCGAATGCGCCGTTGCGCGAGGGCAAAGGATATTTGTACGAGGGCGGGATTCGCGTGCCGCTGCTGGTGAGACAACCGGGAGGCGCACGCGGAGGCAATGTCGAAAACACGCCGGTTTGCAGCGTGGACCTGCTGCCCACCCTTGCCGCCGCGTGCGGCCTCCCAGTGAACACCGCTATCGATGGCGTCGATTTGATGCCTCTGTTAGCGGGCACCGGAAGCCTGAACCGCGATACGCTTTACTGGCACTATCCGCATTACGCCAATCAAGGCGGACGGCCGGGCGGTGTCATTCGTGAAGGCGATTACAAACTCATCGAATTCTACGAACGCGGACGACGTGAACTTTTTCACCTGGGACGCGATCCCGGCGAGCAACAGAATCTCGTGGAAAAAGAACCCGAGGTCGCACGGCGACTTGCTGAAAAACTCGCCGCGTGGCGAACCGCCGTTGACGCGCAGATGCCGACTCCGAATCCCGACTACCGGCCAAACCCTCCGGATAAAGAAGGACGCATCGCAATGCACGCCCGCTCTGCCGATGTTCACGGAGTTACCCTGCGTTTCGAACCGCTACCTCACAAAGACACACTGGGGTACTGGGTCGATCCGAACGATTGGGCATCGTTCGAATTCACGGTCACGACGCCGGGAGCGTATCGGGTCGAAGTGTGGCAGGGCTGCGGCAATGGCAGCGGGGGGAGCGAGGTCGAGTTCCAATGCGGCGACCAGACGTTGTCGATGCAGGTCGAGGAGACCGGCGGCTTTCAGAATTTCAAGCGTCGCGAAATCGGCAGCCTGAAGTTCGAACAGGCTGGGCGCTATGAACTGACCGTGCGACCGCGCAAAAAACCGGGACTCGCCGTCATGGACCTGCAGCGCGTGCTGCTCAGCCCGAAGTAGCTGCGGCCACCACCACCCACTTGGTAGAAGACCTCTCCCCCAAGAGTTGCAAAAAGCGGTCGTGCGGGGCTGCGGCGGAACGGGACTGCTATGGAGCGGGGCTAGGCCAGTGTGGGGCTGATGCCTAGCGGGCGCGATGCGCACCATGAAATGTCATGATCGCATGCGTGCGCGTCTCGTAGTGCGGCAGTTGGCTGTCGAGTCGCGTGTCTCGAAGCGCATCGCGATTTTGGGCCGACATGCCGCTCAATCGCAACATGCCCCCGTGCGATCGGACCAAGTGATTCAATTCGATGATCTGCTCCAGCAACCGATCCTCGATGACTTCAATGTCATCCAGTTCGAGCACAGCGCGGCGAGTCAGGTGCTGTTGCATCAAATGCCAGAGGTTTTGTGCGATCGAATCGCCGAGTCGGCTATCGGACGAGGCGGCGGACCGGAGTCGGATGAACAACCAACCGGGGCCTCGTTCGACGTTAGCTTCGAGCACGTTCGCAGTACTCGTTTGCAATGCTTCGAGTGGCATGACGAGTCTCCTCTGCGGGGGGAACAGGGACGGCATCGAAGTTGAGTCCGTCCGGACGGCCGGAAACGTCGCGTTCATGATAAGACTCGCAGGTGAGAACACAATCCCTAAATTCCGCGATTTTCCAGACGAAATTGACCGGTTTGCTAGCATCGCGGCTGTTCGAATGGATCGAGGTCGACTGGGAATCCGGCAGGCATTTCAGCAGAAACAGGCGGAAAAAACGACCGCTGTCGGCCCCCTTGAAAGGCCTGGGCATCGCCACGATACTGGCCTTCGCATTTGGCAGCAGTTGCATGTTTTGAGGCGAGCACCTTCGCTTGCCTTGTTCTTACACCATGGGGGTTTTGACTATGGCTCGTGCTGGCGCAGTGACGTTCAAAGGCAATCCGATGACCCTTGCAGGCGAGGCCGTGAAGGTCGGGCAGCAGGCACCGGAATTCAAGTTGCACTACTTTGAAGGCGGCTTGAAGACCATTACCCCGGCTGACCTCAAGGGCAAGCCCACCATCATCAGCGTCGTCCCGTCGCTCGACACACCCGTCTGCCAGAAGCAGACCAAGAAGTTCAACGAAGACCTGGGTGCCATGGGCGATCGCATCAATGCGGTGACGGTCAGTCTTGATCTGCCGTTCGCGATGAACCGCTTCTGCGGTGCGGAGAACATCAAGAATCTCCGCAATGGCAGCGACTACCAGGATCGCACGTTCGGCAACAACTGGGGCATGCTGATCGAGGAACTGAAGATCCTCGCACGCGGCACGTTTGTTCTCGATGCGAACGGCAAGGTCGTGTACGCCGAAACCGTTACGGAAGTCGCGAATGAGCCCAACTACGACGCGGCTCTCGCTGCATTGAAAGCCCTGCTGTAAGCATCTCAGGGCTCAAGCCTGAGCATCTTCCAAGGCAAACCAAGCAACCCCGACTCGTGCGTCTTCGATCGCGCGAGTCGCGTTAGCGTGCCCTAGCTCCAAGTGACTTCGAGATCGTTTTCGATGAAGACGATCCCGTCGATTCGACGCAGCGTTTCCTGAGCCATCTGCTTCTGGAAATAGCTGCGGACGACTCCTTTAAGAACGACCCGGCCGTCGGCCGCTTCGAAGCGAAGCTGCTG
>JBJOLO010000417.1:0-5389 GCA_046045565.1 Planctomycetota bacterium
CGTGGTGAGCGCGCAATCGAAACAGGGAGACAACGACAGCCCGCAGGCGCTACGAACGATTGAGGGAATCTCGGAGTATCGACTGGACAACGGTCTTCAGTTGTTGCTGTTTCCCGATCCATCGAAACCCACGGTCACCGTCAACATGACGGTCTTTGTCGGTTCGCGCCATGAGGGCTACGGCGAGGCAGGGATGGCGCACCTGTTGGAGCACATGTTGTTCAAAGGAACGACGAAGAATCCGGCGATCCCCAAAGTGCTTCAGGACCGCGGTGCGAACTTCAACGGCACCACCTGGCTGGACCGCACCAACTATTTCGAGACCCTTCCCGCCAGCGACGAGAATCTCGCGTTTGCGATCGAATTGGAAGCGGATCGCTTGATGAACAGTCTGATTCGCGGCGAGGACCTGGCTTCCGAGATGACGGTGGTCCGCAACGAATTCGAAAGCGGAGAGAATTCGCCGGAAATGATTTTGAGTCAGCGGATGATGGCGGCGGCCTTCGAGTGGCACAACTATGGACGGGCAACGATCGGAAATCGGGCGGATATTGAGCGCGTCCCGCTGCCCAAGTTGCGCGAGTTCTATCGAAAGTATTACCAGCCCGACAATGTGATGTTGGTGATTGCCGGGCAGTTCGAAACGGACGCGGCGCTCAAGCTGGTCCTCGAGCATTTCGGTTCTTTGCCGAAACCCGCCCGTCAGCTCGATACCACCTACACCGAGGAGCCGGCACAAGATGGCGAGCGTGTCGTCACGTTGCAACGTGTTGGCAAGGTGCCGGTGGTGGGTGCGATGTACCACGTGCCATCAGGAGGACACCCCGATTTCGCGCCGATCGCCGTGCTCGACTCGGTGCTCACCGCCATGCCGACCGGCCGGCTGTATAAGGGGTTGGTTGAGAAGAAGAAGGCGGCCAGCGTTTCGAGCGCGGCTTGGGCGCTCCACGATCCGGGCATCCTGCAGTTCTCGGCCGAGATTGCCGGCGGTTCCGATCCGCAAGCGGTGCTTGGAGAGCTCACGCAGATCGTCGAATCGGTCGGTGCCGAAGGGGTAACGCCGGAGGAAGTGGAACGTGCGCGACAGAAACTGCTGAAGCAGCGCGAATTGGACGCAGCCGACAGCGCAAAACTGGCGATCGAACTCAGCGAATGGGCGGCGATGGGCGATTGGCGACTATATTTCCTGTTTCGCGACCGATTGGAAAAGGTTGCGCCGTCCGATTTGCAGCGGGTCGCGGCTGAGTATCTTGTGCCGCACAATCGAACGGTGGGCAAATTCCTGCCCGTCGAAACGCCGACACGCGCGAACATTCCGGCGACACCCAGCTTCACCGAGATGATTGGCGACTACCGCGGACGTGGCGAGGTGGAGGTCGGAGAAGCATTTGACGTCAAACCTGAAGCGATCGAGGCGCGAACCAAACGCACGAAGCTCTCCAGCGGCCTGCAGCTCGCGCTCTTGCCAAAGAAAACGCGCGGAGAGGCGGTGACCTTGGTCCTCACGCTGCGTTACGGAAATGAAGAGAACTTGAAAAATATCGGCAAGGCCGCCGACTACCTGCCGCGACTGATGACGCTTGGAACGCGACAGTTGGATCGACAGCAATTGGAAGAAGCCTGGGATCAGCATCGCGCGGAAGTGAATGCAACAGGCCAGCCCGGTGAATTGACCATTGCCATCAAAACGAAGCGCAAGTCGTTACCGGATGTGCTGGACCTGCTGCGGCAGGTGCTGCGGGAACCGTCCCTGCCCGAAAGCGAACTCGAACTGCTGCGACAAGGCGACTTGGCTCGATTGACGCAAGCGCTCGACGATCCGCAGATGCTGGCCACGCGCGCGGTCAATCGCCGGCTGAATCCGTACCCTGCTGAGGATCCGCGCCACGTGCCGACCCTTGCGGATGAAATCGAACTGATGAAGAAGCTCACGATTCGCGATGTGCGGCAACTGTACGAGCGGTACTTGAGCGGGTCGCATGGCGAACTTTCCGTGGTGGGTGATTTCGATGGCGAGGAAATCACGCCGATGCTCGATCGATTATTCGCGGGATGGAAGAGCGAACGGCCGTTCGCACGACTTACCCGCTCGGGTTCGGTGCCATACAAGCCATCCGCGGAGACGATCAAGACGCCGGACAAAGCGAACGCCACCTACTTCGCGGGCATGGCCTTCGCCATGCGCGATGATCACCCCGATTTCCCCGCGCTGCTGCTTGGCAACTTTATTCTCGGGGGTGGCAGTGGTCTGTCGTCGCGGCTGGGAGATCGCGTGCGGGAACAGGAAGGGTTGTCCTACGGGGTCGGAAGCGGCCTGCGGTCCTCTTCGGTGGATGCCCGCACGACGTTCTATGTGTTTGCGATCGCCAATCCGCAGAATATGGACAAGTTAAAGGCGGTGATTCGCGAGGAGCACGAGCGGCTGCTGAAAGAGGGCGTGACGGACGAGGAACTCGCGGCGGCCAAACAAGGTTTCCTGCAACAAATGGAAGTCGATCGAACGAACGATGCGGGGCTGGCTCAGGAGCTTAACGATTCGTTGCTCGCGCGACGCACGCTGAAGTTCGACGCCGATTTGGAAGCCCGCCTTCGCGATACCACAACAGCACAAGTGCTCGCTGCCGTGAAAAAATACCTGTCACCGGACCGGATGATCCTGGTGATCGCAGGCGATCTGTAAGCCTGTGTGGGGAAGCACGAGGCGTTGGCCCGTGAGCTCGCTGCGCGGCGGAAAGCTACAAGGTGACTTCCCTGCGGGAAGACCGCAGATGGATCGTTTTCCGTTCAAGGTCATGTTCGGTGGTGAGGAACCGGACGGTGCCGCTTTTTGCCCGCATCAGTACGGAGTGGGTAATGGCGATGGAGCCATGCACTTCGACGCCCTTGAGAAGCGGTCCGTCGCTGATGCCCGTGGCGGCGAAGAGAATTTCGTTACCTCGTGCGAGTTCCCGCGACCGGAACACAAAGTCCATCTTGTCGCCCCAGCCGGCCTCGAGCAACGAAGCTCGCTCGGCATCATCGCGGGGCCAGATCTTCGCTTGCATGCCGCCGCCCAGGCAGCGTAATGCTGCGGCGGCGAGCACCGCTTCCGGCGCACCGCCGATGCCGGCGTACAAATCGATATTCGATCGATTCAAAGCCGGAGCCAGGGCCGCCGAGATATCGCCATCCGCGATCATCCGGAGCGCAGCGCCCGAACGCCGGATCTCGTCGATGTAGACTTGATTTCTCGGCCGATCAAGCACCATCACCACCACGTCACGGACGCTCTTCTTCAGGATCTTGGCCGTGATCTGGATCACCTCGGTCAGGGGCGCATCAACGCTGATCGGCAGATGTGGATCCTTGATCCAAGCGCGGCGCACGGCCTGCGGGTAGGCCAGCTTCTTCATGTAAAAGGCGGGAATGTCTTGCAGCGCGGGCTGACCGTCGCCCTCGGGAATCGCCGCAGCAATGCAACTGATCGCGTTTGGCATCCCTTTGCTGATGTTGGTTGTGCCGTCGATCGGGTCCAACGCAATGTCGAATCGCGGCGTGCCCGACCGCCAAGTCCCAAGCCGCTCGCCCTTGAAGATGCCCGGAGCCTCGTCCTTAATCCCCTCGCCGATCACGACCTCGCCGCACATGTCTGTGATGTCAAACATGCCGCGAATCGCGTCGCAGGCGGATGCGTCGGCCGATTCCTTGTCGCCCTTGCCAAGCCACTGCATCGAATTCAGGGCGGCGATTTCTGTGGCGCGGAGAAAGTCAAATTCAACGAGTCGTTGAATGTCGATGGGCTCGGTTTTCGCGTTCATCAAGTTCCTTTAGCGGATTTTGCCGATCCTATTTGGGAAGCTTAAGCATCGTGCGGTTGCATGAGTTCACCGCTTGTGCCGTATCCGAAAGATCGAACAAGGAGATAACCGCCAAAGGTCATGGAAGCAAAAAACAAATCACCGGCAACGGTGTAACGGAAGAAGGGCACCGCCATCGTGTAGCATTCCAACAGTCCTGACCAAGTCTTCGCATAGTGATCAAACAAGATCCAGCAGCCGAAGTTGGTCACGAGGAAAAAAGCAAGGGACGATGCCAGCGATGCGATCAGCAGATAAATCGATGCGCTCCACGTATCGCATGCGGCACGGCCTTGGCGAAAGAAAGCGTTCCGAAGTACCGGGCCGAAAAACGCCGGGAGTGCGAGCATCACATAGACCAGCGTCATCAGTCGCAGATCGTAACCGCCGAGAAACCAGTCGGACGCGGCCATGATGGCGACCGGGACCGCAGATGCGGCGAGCGGAGCGAGGCGCGTTCGTGTCGTCGGAGCTTGCTCGGCGTGCTTGCCACGCGTGCCGGCGAAATAGAAACCGGCAAATAACGCGATCGCAGCGACCGGCTTAAAGTTCGGGATATGCCGGAACTCAACGCGGGCGACGACTCCAGCCAGAACCAGGGCCCCAAACACCAGACAATCCAGCAATGCAGCGCGATTCACTACAGGTCTCCAGTTCAGCATCGATCCAACGAATACGCCGGATTCTACTTATACTCGGAGAACTTCCACAAGACGACGTCTCCCGCGGCAACCGGATAGATGGCAAAACTGCGGTCCCCCAACTGCTCATTGACGCGATAAATCCAATTTCGGCCGCGGCCCTCGTTTTTCAGCCCGTCGATGGCCAATAAAAGGCCGGTTTCGCCGCTGCCTTGGAACTCGAATCGAATTCCGCGGGGATGCCGCTTGGCTTCATTCATCACGTCCAGCACCGTCATTTTTTCCTTCCATTCCAGCGACGAATACTGCTTGCTGAAGCCGTCGCCGAAATCGACCACCAGTCGCACCGTTTTCTTGGCAGCCGGCTCGTCCTCGCTCACCGCGACCGAGGTGACCATGCAGGCGAGCCCCCCGAGGCACGCCAGTGCGGCGATAAGCATCGTTCGCCGAACGCCGAAGCGGTTGCCGAAAAAACTTCGCGATGATCGTCGATGCGGTTCGTCTGCCGATGTTGGCCGACCCTCTACCGTGGTTGGAACGGTACCCGGATTCGCATACGACCGGGATCGAACGCCCACAACTCGATCCGCATCCATGCAGCATCCTTGATCCATGCGGTCTGCTCGAAACATGCGTTGTCCTCCACGTGAAAGTCCATTCAGGATAGTGAAGGGATGCCAGGCAACCAAGTGGTGCGCCCAACCGGGATTCCCCCGGCTGTCACTGCAAGTTAGCATTTCGACGAGAGTTCACGGCGAGGAATTTTTTTCGGTGTGGAGCAGCACTCCTCATGACCGCAGCATCGCTGGCCTTGTCTTTTCCGGAGTCGGATATTGCGCAGATTACTTTCGATACGCCGGGGAAGGGAGCGAACATCCTGTCTTCGTCGGTGCTGGAGGAGTTGCGTCAGAT
>JBJOLO010000602.1:0-11014 GCA_046045565.1 Planctomycetota bacterium
CGAGAAACACTTCGTCAAACCCCTCCTTGATGACGTAGAAGCCCAGATCGCGATCATTCAGCCATACACGCGCATGCGCGACTCGCGGAGCCGGTATCCCCGCCTCGCGACAGATTTGCGACGCCACCAGTTCGCACAAATAGCTTTCGTCCTGCACGGAATTGTTCAGGTGCCATTTGTCCATCCCGTGAAACCGCAGTGAGTCTTCAAAGCGGGACATCTTGATGGTCATCGCCGGTTTGTCGTCGAAATCGCGGAAGCTACCTGCGGCGCCCTTGAGCTTCAGCCCCACGGCGGGAAACGAATCGTTTTCGTTTTCGCGCAAGCCGGCCCGTACGTATCGGCGCGGGTTTTCGCGCAACTGCTGTTCGTGCTCGGGGCGCAGCGCAAGCCTCAACTCGGGAATCGGTCCTCGCCGCAACGGTTCGAATGCGCGATCGCTCGCTTCGCCAATCGCCAGCCTTCGCTGCTCGGCACGGAGGTCGGAATCCCGCTCAGCGCCGCCCGCACTGTCTGTGCCCAAGTCCGCTTTCCGCGTTCCTACGGATGCCCCGCAGCCGGTTCCCAAGCAGGCCAAGAGCAACCCGAAACTGCTGCACAAAACAAAACTTCGCAACTGTCGATACTGTAACTTTGTTTGAGGACCGTCCGTCATCACCCGCTTCGCACCTGAATTGAGGTAGGTGTCATTTCCGGCAATTCTACCTGAAATCGAACCGCGATCACCCAGCCAGCAGTGACGGTCTGGCAGCGATGCCGCAGGAAAATCGCGAGCGACTCAACACGTCAGGGGGCTTTCGGGTTGCTCCTAGTCGCAGGGATGGCCGCCGCCACTTTCCCCGTCATCCGACCGGTCTTGGGGAATCAAGCGGCTGCCGGCCGGAGCAGCCCGCCCGCCCACAGCACGATTCCGCCTTTTCCTGCCATTCCAATCGCGATGATTGTATTGCCTCGCAGGCGGTGTGGTGGTATTTTCCTGGTAATAAAGGTTATGAGGCATGGCAGTGTTCATGGCACCGCCATCGAAAATGGCCCCAGTCGAGGTTGTCCCGTGGCTGTATCGAGTTCAGCGAGGAGCGAATCGGACGATCCTGCTTCCTCGGTCGAATCGTTGCACTTCTGGCAATCTTTTCGGGGCACCGATCGATGGCCCCCAATTTGCGCATGCCCCGCAAATTTCGCCGACCCCCATGCTCGGTCCGCGAAGTGCGACGGCGACGTTCGCGCTGGCCTCCTCGAGTCACGACGTTAGGGATTCGAGGGCATCTTGAGAGCGTATCGCGGACAGGCATCAGCTTGGTCGCGGAAAAGCCAACACCCAACTTGAGCAGCAGGAATCGAAGAGTATCCCATGTCGACGACGGTACCGGAACCAAAAAGCGGTAGTGGTAAGCAAATCATTGTTTTGGAGGAGGCAACCGTCCGCCTCGCAGGCGACTCCGGCGACGGTATGCAGTTGGCCGGCACGCAGCTGACGACAACGTCCGCGTTGCTCGGCAACGACGTGCAGACCTTCCCCGACTTCCCGGCCGAAATTCGCGCCCCGCGCGGAACGTTGGCGGGCGTCAGCGGCTATCAAGTCCATTTCTCGTCGCAAGACATTTTCACGCCGGGCGATCGCCTGAACGCCTTGGTCGCGATGAATCCGGCGGCACTCAAAACCAATCTCGCCGATCTGGAACGAGGCGGGATCCTGATTGTCGACAACGATTCGTTCGATGCCAAAAGCAACAAGCTGGCCGGTTATGAATCGAATCCGCTCGACAGCATCCAGTTGGAATTGTACAAGCTGTTCCGCGTCCCGATGACGATGTTGACGCGGGAATCGGTGAAAGGGTTGGGCCTCAGCCAGAAGGAAGCCGACCGCTGCCGGAACTTCTTCGCGATGGGCCTGCTTTACTGGCTCTACGGTCGCAGCCTCGATCCGACGCTGCGTTACATCGACAGCAAATTCGGCAGCAAGCCGGACGTCGCGGAAGCGAACCGCCGTGCACTGCAGGCCGGTTGGAACTACGGAGAAACGACCGATGCGTTCGTGAGCAGTTTCCGAGTCGAAGCCGCGAAGCTGAAACCGGGCAAATACACGAACATCATGGGCAACCAGGCTCTGGCCTGGGGCCTGATCGCGGCCGCAAAACTGAGCGGAAAGGAATTGTTCCTCGGTTCGTACCCGATTACCCCGGCCAGCGACATCCTGCACGAACTCAGCCGCCACAAGAACTTCGGCGTGCGGACGTTCCAAGCCGAAGACGAAATCGCTGCCATCTGCTCGGCGATCGGTGCGGCTTACGGTGGAGCCATGGGTGTCACCACATCCAGCGGACCCGGTATCGCCCTCAAAGGCGAAGCGATGGGACTCGCCATGATGCTGGAATTGCCGCTGATCATCGTCAACGTCCAGCGTGGCGGACCGAGCACCGGTCTGCCCACCAAGACGGAACAAGCCGACTTGCTGCAGGCCTATTGCGGACGAAACGGCGAATGCCCGCTGCCCGTGATCGCAGCTCGCAGCCCAGGCGATTGCTTCGATGTCGCGATGGAAGCATGGCGGATCTCGACCCGCTTCATGGTTCCCGTCATCCTGCTCTCCGACGGTTACATCGCCAATGGTGCGGAGCCCTGGCAGATTCCGGACGCGAGCACCTTGCCGAAAATCGAGATCGTCCATCCGAAGGCCTCCACCGACGGCAGCGCTTTCCATCCGTACGCTCGCGACGAGAAACTCGCTCGGCCCTGGGCAATCCCGGGCACGGAGGGGTTGATGCACCGAGTCGGCGGCTTGGAAAAGCAGGACCTCACCGGCAACGTCAGCTACGACGCCGACAACCACGAACACATGGTTCGTCTGCGAGCCCAAAAGGTCGCCAATATCGCCAAGGACATTCCGGAACTCACCGTGAACGGCCCGAGCACCGGCGATGTGCTGGTCGTCAGCTGGGGTGGCACCTTCGGCGCGTGCACCACCGCCGTGGAGCAATGCCAGCAACAAGGCCTGTCGGTGGCCCACGCCCACTTGCGCTGGCTGAACCCCTTCCCTGCGAACATCGAGAAGGTTCTCAAGAGCTACAAGAAGGTCCTGGTGCCCGAACTGAACCTCGGCCAGTTGCTCATGATCCTTCGCTCGAAGTTCCTGGTCGACGCCGTCGGCCTGAACAAGGTGAAGGGCAAGCCGTTCGTGGTCGCCGAGATCGTCGCGAAGATTCGCGACTTGGCTCAAGGCTAACACGATTCGGAGCGTTGATGCTCCAGACGAAAGAAACATTCGGGGCGACGTACTCGCCCCCGTCGAAATCCCTCATCCAACAAAGCAGCAACACCTCAGCAGCATAACAGGTTGATTCATCATGTCTAAAGAACTTCCCGTGTTGACCGCGGCCGATTTTGCCAGCGACCAGGACATCCGTTGGTGCCCTGGATGCGGCGATTATTCGATTCTCGCGCAAATGAAAAAGGTCATGCCCACTTTGGGCATCGCCCGTGAAAACATCGTGTTCGTCTCCGGTATCGGCTGCTCCAGCCGCTTCCCGTACTACATGAATACGTACGGTATTCACAGCATCCACGGCCGTGCACCAGCCATTGCATCCGGCCTGAAAATCGCCCGGCCTGACCTCCAAGTCTGGGTGATCACCGGCGACGGCGATGCACTCAGCATCGGCGGCAATCACTTCCTGCACGTCATTCGACGTAATCCGGATTTGAAGATCGTGATGTTCAACAACCGGATCTACGGCTTGACCAAAGGCCAATACTCGCCGACCTCGCCGCTCGGCAAAGTGACGAAGAGCTCGCCGATGGGCGCCTTGGATTCGCCGTTGAATCCGTTGTCGGTCGCGATCGGATGCGAAGCGACCTTCGTCGCCCGCTCGATCGACGTCAACATCAAGCACCTGGGTGAAGTCCTGAAGCGGGCAGCCGAGCACAAAGGCACGGCGTTTGTCGAGGTCTACCAGAATTGCAACGTGTTCAATGACGGTGCTTTCGACTACGCCACCAGCAAGGAAACGAAGTCGGATACCGTGATCGAGATCGAGCACGGCAAACCTCTGATCTTCGGTAAGAACCGTGATAAAGGCATCCGCTTGAATGGCACCCAGCCCGAAATCGTGGAACTCGGCAAAGGCATCAAAGAAGACGACCTGCTGTTCCACGACGAAAAGTCGCCAGAGCCCACGCTCGCGTACCTGCTCAGCCGGATGCGCTATCCCGACTTCCCGGAACCAATCGGCGTTTTGCGAGCCGTCGAACGACCGCTCTATGAACAAGAAGTGCAGCGGCAAATCAACGAGGCACGCGGCAAACGGGGCGAGGGCGATCTGAACAAGCTGTTCAACTCGTCCGAGTGCTGGAACATCGCGTAACGCAATTCGATGCCCGGCAAATTGCCCGGTGCGAGTGCGACGCCCGAAAAATCTTGAGTCTGGCAGGCTACTCCTGCCAGACTTTTTTTATTCACTCGCCATCGACACGAGTCGCGCTTGATGTCACTCGCGCGGTCGCGGAGTCTCGCGGCAGTTTCCTGGATTGAAGGCCGCTACACCGAAGCCAGTCGCAACGCGACCAAGTACGGAATCGGGTCGGCACCGAGCGCATTGAGCACGGTACCGCCGGCGGTGAAGCAATGCGTGATCCAGTCCGGCTGTCCGTAACGTTCCATCGCCGATCCGCCCTCGCCGCCTCCGATGTAGACCTCCATGCCGGAGTCCTTCATCTTCTTCAGTTGCGGCATGAAATCGCGGGTTCCGGCCTCGAAACGAGGATCTTCGAACATTCCAAACACACCATTGTGAAATGCAACCGACTTCTTCCCGGCTGATTTTTGGATAAAGCGATCGACCTCGGCGGCGAAATGTGCCGAGGACTTCGGTCCGATGTCAAACTGCTGGCGTCCCGGACCGATCGTCTCGGAAACCGAGCCATCCTCCAAAACGAAATCGACTGGCAAGACAAAGGTGATACCGGCCCGTTCGCCCTCCTCCAGCATGCGCTTGGCCTGCTCAATCCGCTTTGCAGGCACGAAATACGGCTTATCAGCGTGAGCCGGGTCCTCGGCGACTCCTAAAGTGAAATCAGAACCGGCCCGCTGTGCCGCCGCCTTTTTTAAGGCCATCGCCAGGCTGCCTGCACAAAACAGGGTTCGAACATGGCCTCGGCGAATAATCGCCTCCATGTCATCCAGTTTGTCGGCCTTCAGTCCGCTGAACACCACCAGTTCGGCTCGCAAACACCGCATCATCGGACCGGCCAGCTGATCGCGGACATAGCTGCCCAGCGCGACACGCTCCATGCCAGCCGGCACCACCGTGCTGGAGCTATCAAGGCTGCCTGCGGAAAAGGCTTCATTCACATAAACCTTGGCAAGTTTGCCGGCGAACTCCTGCGCCGTCGCGGCCAGCGAACCGGCCAATTTCGGCAAATCATCCGGCTTCGCCTTCCAAAGCACGCGCTCCATATCATACGCCCGGGTATTCTCGAGCATCACGATGCTGCCTGGAGCGGCGGCAGCTATTTGCTGGCTTACCTCCGGTCGAATGGTGGACGATGCCGCATCGAACCAGTCGGTAATCAGGGGCACTTCGCATTCGAGGATCTGCCCTAACCGCTTTGCGACTTTCGCCAGCGACTGCGCAGGATCGCGGCCGATGTGACCGAAAACAATCTGCTTCCAACCGCGGCTTCGGCCGAATTCAAGCGTTGCTTTCATGCTGCGAAGGCGAATGTCGCCTTGTCCGATCGACTCACCCGGCTTGCAATCGGTATCGCCGCGGACCAATACCGGTGTCCCGGAGGGTACGTCGCTTAACGATTCGAGTCGCGGGATCGCCGCCAGATACTGCTCGAGTTCCCAGGGCGCGAGCCCGTCGACTCCGAAAATCCCGCGTAGCCACGACAACATGGATTCGCCCGTCACACTCATTTGCTAGCACCTCCTTAAAGTCCGCTCATTTTCAACGCGGACAGCATAACAAAACGCCCGCCCACGATAAGTGGCCTGCGTGGTCCCGACGCCGCTCGACGTGAACCGTCTCCACGCAAATCGTCGCAGGAAAAAGCCTGCGAATTGACCTAGTCCCATCTTTGGGTAGTCCCTAACATACGCCTCCGATTTTCTCGGGCAGGAAGCTTCGTTCGTCAGGAGGACGTCTGTGAGCAACTTCAAAACCACCATCGTCGTCGGACTGCTGTTGGCGATTCTGTACGGCGTTTACACCGTCCTGCAGCAGCCGCCTTTGCAGCCGCCGAAGGATTTCAATCAGCAGCAGGACGGCGAACTCGACCTCAGCATTGAAGACAACAGTCTTGAAGACAACGGCATCGAGAACGGCAGCCTGAAGTCGCTCGAGGGACCCTCGACGGAAGAGCCCGTCTCCACCGGCTCCGGCTCGCAGAAAAGTACCTCACGCAGTTCACGATTCGACAAATCGAAATCACTCTCCACGGAGACGCGATCCGGCTCGTCTCGCGACACCCGTTTTGCGTCTTCGAATCCGGCATCGCAACGTCGCGGAACATCCGAATCGACCAACAATCGAGCGAGCGACTCCCTGCCACGGTCTCCTGTGAAATCTTCGCGTGACACCGCACGCGCGAATGAACGTCGATCGCGCGACGGGAATGAAACGGCATCGCCAAGCGAAACCGACGAAGCCGGCCTTGCCTTAGCAGATCCACCGTCGTTGCCGGAAGTGCCGCCAACGGACCCCGCCGCTGCCGAAGAGTCGATGGCGGAAGTTCCGCCACCCGAGCTTGCACCGCGGCAACCACGACGAACCTCGCCGATGACGGCAAAGGAACCGGCCAATCCGACGCGTCGAGCATCGCTGGCGGAGCCTGCATCGTCCTCGCGCGACTCACAATACGAATCGGTACGCCAAGCATCCTCCGAATCGCCGCTCGGCTCAGATCGTGGCAACGACGCCGCACGCGGACAGGGGTACGGACAGGGATACGGGCAGGGGAACTACACGCCCGAGACGCGGGTCGCTGTGCCCGACGACGATCGCAATATGTCTCCCGACATGCCACGAATTCAGTACAACCCGTTCGTGACGTCGAATGAACGCAAGAGCGGCATCACGCCCGCCACGGAATATGCAAACCGCATGGCCTACGAGCAGGCATTGAAGAACGGGCGACTGATGATCGCCGAGCAGCGATGGCGCGAAGCATTGCTCACCCTCTCCGTCGCGTATGACGCACCTAGTTTGTCTCGCGCCCAACGCGAACAGCTCCTGGAATTGCTCGACCCGCTCGCGGGAAAAGTCATCTACTCCAGCGAACACCTCGTCGAACCTGCTCACGTTGTTCGTCGCGGCGAGACGCTGCAGGACATCGCCGATCAGTACGACGTGCCGTGGCAACTGCTGCAGAAGATCAATGAGGTCCGCGATCCGGAGTATCCGATCCCGGCCAGTTCGCTGAAGGTGATGCGTGGCCCCTTCCAGGCTATCGTCGACATGTCGGCCGGCGAAATCACCCTGAAGCTAAATCGCATGTACGCGGGACGATTCCCGATCAGTATCGGGCGCGACCCCGAACCGCTGGCCGGCGAATACCAGGTCCGCGAGAAAGCGGAGAATCAACCGTACTACTCCTCGGACGGAAAGACGATCGCGGGCGACGATCCGAACAACCCGTTCGGACGCCATTGGATCAACCTCGGCCGCGAAGTCGCGATCCACGGAAGCTCGTTGACCAATGAGGATCCCGAACTCGGCAGCATCAGCCTCAGCCCTAAAGACGCCGACGACATTTTCAGTATACTGTCGGTCGGATCGAAAGTGACGATTCGCCGCTGAGTTGGCAACTCGGGATGGTTCCCTGGCTCCGGTGATCGTGCATCGACGCGGATTGCCGGAGAAGAACCATGTACGACCGCAACGCTTTGATCGGACTGATCAAAGAGAAAGGCCTCGAGTTCGGCGACTTTACGCTCGCCTCGGGCAAGAAGGCCAGCTTCTATCTTGACTGCCGACGTGTGACACTCGATTCCCGAGGTGCCACGCTCATCGCCGCCGGCATCCTGGAATTGCTCGGCGACAACTTGCCCGACGCCGTCGGCGGCATGGCGATCGGAGCCGACCCGATCACCGGCGCCGTCATCACCCTGGCCGGATCCCAAGGCAAATCGCTACGCGGATTCATCGTCCGCAAGGAAGCCAAAGCCCATGGCAAGGGCCGCGACGTGGAAGGCCCCGTCAAGGCAGGCGATCAAGTGATCATCGTCGAAGATGTCGTGACGACGGGCGGCAGCTCGTTGCAAGCGATCGAAAAAGTCGAGGCCTGCGGGATCAAAGTCCTGGGCGTGATCGCCATCATCGATCGACTGGAAGGGGGGAGGGAAGCGTTTGAAAGCCGTGGTATTTCCCTCCGCACGCTGCTCACCATCCGCGATCTCGGCATCTAGCCCCTCCCGACGGTCATTCAAACCGCATCGGAAGTCGCCCACCCCCCGGGAAGCTACGCGCGGCCCGTCACGAAATTTCGGCGAATTCGCGGGGAATCCGGGCATCCCCGCCTATTTGCCCTTTCCGAAAAGATGATTTCGACTAAGATTACGGCGATCGTACGGTTTCCCGACCGCGGGCTATCGTACGGCAACCGTAGGCCCGCCCAGGTGGATACCTCGCAAAGATCCGCCTTTTTTTGTTCTCAGGCGGACATAAATCAGCGTGTTTTGATCGGCGTTCGTTTGCCGCAAGTTTTTTGAAATAGGTTGTACTGAGCAGAGTTTTTGAACAGGCAGGTAGGCTATGGACCTCTCCAAAGTACGGAACATCGGGATTTCGGCCCACATCGACTCGGGTAAGACGACGCTCAGCGAGCGTATTCTGTTTTATTCGGGCCGCATCCACAAAATGGAAGAAGTCAAGGGCGACGGCGACGGCGCCACCATGGACTTCATGGAACTGGAGAAGGAACGTGGCATCACGATCACCAGTGCTGCAACGCACGTCACTTGGCGCGATCACCACATCAACCTGATCGACACCCCCGGGCACGTCGATTTCACCGTCGAAGTGGAACGAAGCCTTCGCGTCCTGGACGGTGCCGTGCTCGTGCTGTGCGCGGTCGGCGGTGTCCAGTCGCAATCGATGACCGTCGATCGCCAGATGAAGCGCTACCACGTTCCGCGTCTCGCATTCATCAACAAGATGGACCGCATCGGAGCGGCCCCGTTCCGGGTCTGCAAGGAACTCCGCGAAAAGCTCGGCGCCGACGCCATCATGATGCAGCACCCGATGGGTGCCGGCGAAACGTTCGAAGGCATGATCGACCTGATCACCATGAAAGCCGCCTATTTCGATGGCAAAGACGGCGAGCGCGTCCGCTATGAAGAAATTCCCGCCGAGTATGCTCAAGCGGCTAAAGAAGCACGCACCGGCATGCTCGAACAACTGGCGATGTACAGCGATTCGCTGATGGAAATGCTGCTCGCGGAACAGCAACCCACCGAGGACCAGATCCACGCGGTCATCCGTCAGGCCGTCATCCAGCAGAACGCCACGCCGGTCTTCCTCGGCACAGCCTACAAGAACAAGGGCGTCCAGTTGCTGCTCGATGCCGTCGTCCGCTATTTGCCTTGCCCGACCGATCGGACGATCAAGGCCAAGCAGTACAACGATCCCACCCAGGCTTTCCAACTGGATGCCGATCCGACTAAGCCCTTCGTCGGCATGGCCTTCAAGATCGTCGATGATCCGTACGGCCAATTGACCTTCATGCGGATCTACCAAGGCACGATCAACAAAGGCGAAATGTACGTGAATCAGCGTACCGGCCGGACCGATCGCTTCAGCCGCATCGTCCGGATGCATGCCGATAAGCGACAGGAAGTCGACTCGGCCGAGGCCGGTGACATCGTGGCCGTCATCGGCGTCGATTGTGCCAGCGGTGATACCTACGCCTCGCAGTCGAAGTACTGCACGCTGGAAAACATGTTCGTGCCCGAACCGGTGATCAAAGTCGCCGTTCAGCCGGCAAGTCGTGCGGATGCCGACAAGATGGGCAAAGCCCTGCAACGGTTCCGTCGCGAAGATCCGACGTTCCGCGTCTTTAACGACGAGGAAACCGGCGAAGTGTTGATCGCAGGCATGGGCGAACTTCACCTCGAAATTTATGTCGAACGCATTCGACGTGAATACAAGGTCGAACTCGAGGTCGGTGCGCCGAAGGTCAGCTATCGCGAAGCTCCGACCCGCGTCACGCCTTACAACTACAAGCACAAGAAGCAAACCGGTGGTTCGGGTCAGTACGCTCACATCGTCGGAGCTATCGAACCCCTGCCGGAAGACGCGCCGGAAACGTTCGTCTTTGAAGAAAAGATCGTCGGCGGACGCATTCCCAAGAACTTCATTCCGTCCATCGAAAAGGGATTGCGTGAATCGCTCATCAAGGGACCGATCGCTGAATACCCCGTGGTGAATACCAAGGTGCTTGTCGAAGACGGTTCCTATCACGAAGTCGACAGCTCGGACCGAGCATTCCAAACTTGTGCTCGCGACATGTTCCGGTTGACCTTCCCCGAAACCAAGCCGGTGCTGCTCGAGCCGATCATGAAGGTCGAAATCGAGTGCCCCGAGAATTTCCAAGGGACGATTACCGGCGATTTGACGTCGCGACGCGGTATCATCACCGGCTCCGAAGTTCGCGATGGAATCTGTGCGATGACTGCCGAAGTGCCTCTGGCCGAAACGTTCGGTTACGCCACCGACATTCGCAGCATGTCGCAAGGTCAGGGCACATTCACCATGGAATTGTCCTGCTACCGCAAGGTACCGGCCGCAATCCAGGAAGAAATCGTTGCCGAAAAGAAGAAGCAGGCGGCCGCGGTCGGCAGCAAGTAAATCGCCGCTTCGTCTGACTTATCGTGCAAATCAGAAGTGCCTGCGAGCATCCACTCGCAGGCACTTTTTTTTGGCACGCTTCCATGCTAGGCATGCTTCCCTGCCTCGCATCCTTTCGTCCGGCGCGGTCTGTGTTAGCCCGGTCTTTGCCGCAACTTCCTGACCTC
>JBJOLO010000610.1:0-5449 GCA_046045565.1 Planctomycetota bacterium
TGCATGGATGGCGGCACTTTTTGCTGGTTGCGTTGCGGCTGAACAACCTGCATCGGATCGGACGAAGGCAGATGCGATGAGACCGGCATCACCGAACTGGCCGGACGTCTTCGTTCATCAAAGCTGCGCGAATGCGTTCGTGCTTCGCGATGGGCCGCATGCGATTCTGTTCAACCTGGGCGACGGCAGCGTTCTGAATCAACTCGCCACAATCGGCGTGACGCAGGTCGACTGGGTCCTGTTTACCGAACATCATCGCGAATTATGTCAGGGTGCCAGCCGCATCGATCGGAAACAAACGCAAGTCGCCGCCCCGCGAAGCGAGCAGCCTTTGTTTGAAACTCCGCTGCGATTTCGTAAATGGCGCCCGACTCTGAACGATGAATACACCGTTCATGGCGCAAGCTATGTTCGTCCTCCGGCGATGCCGATCCATCTTGACCACACCTTTACGCCGGGCGAAATATTTCGCTGGCGTGGCCATGAAATCCTCTGCATGGAAACCCCCGGCCACTCGCCGGGCGGCATGTCCTACCTGTTGCGCCGTGGCTCGCAGACGTGTGCCTTCATCGGCGGCGCCATGCACGACGGAGCCCGCATGAGCAACTGGTACGACATCGAATGGGACTACGGCTTTGGTAAGGGACTCGATACGCTGACCGCTTCCGTGCAAAAACTGATCGAAGCCAAACCCGATTGCCTTTTTCCCGCCCATGGCCCGCCGATTCACGACGCCTCCAGCCAGCTGCAGTCATACCACAACAAGCTCACCGCCTTTCGCCCCGATTATCTGCGAGGCTATCCCGTCAACGACCTTACCAAACGCACCAAAGTCGATCCGATCATTCGCGCTACGGCCATTCCGCAAGTCGTCCAGGTGACGCCGCATCTGTACAAGTTCAGCGATATGCTCGCAGGCAAGAATTTTGCCATCATCATCTCCGACAGTGGAAAGGGACTGCTGCTCGATTGCGGACTGTTTCCCGAACCGTTGCTAAACGATCTCGTCAAGGAAATGCAAACCCACTTGGGCCTCAAGCAGATTGACGCGCTCTGGATCAATCACATGCACGGCGATCACTTCACACTTGGTGCCGCCCTGAAGCGTCACTTCGGAACAAAAATCTGGACGCTTGACCGCATCGTCGACAAGGTCGAACAGCCTCTGAAGTACGATTACTGCGCACTCATTACCTCGTACAATCCCGAGTACGAAGGATTAAAAGTCGACCGTCCCTTGAGGGATGGCGAAGTTGTCGACTGGGAAGGCCTCCAGTTGCACGTCGATTGGATGCCCGGGCAAACCGAGTTCGGCAACTGTCTCTGGTTGGAATTAGATGGCAAGCGCATCGCATTCACGGGTGACAATCTCTTCGGTGATCCTTCCGATCCCACGCAAAATGGACACGAAGCCGTTGTCGCCCGCAACAGTGCGATTTTCGAAGAGGGATACCTGCTCGGCAGTCGCTACCTGCGCGACCTCAAACCGGACATCGTCATGGGCGCGCACAATGTGCTGATGACCAATCCGGCCGCGTTCCTGCACCGATATCACGCATGGTCCAAACGGATTATCGACCACTACCGATCGTTATTGCCCGACGAACACTACGAGTACGGATTCGACCCCTTTTGGGTTTCGGCCTATCCGTATCGCGTAGATCTGCAACAACAACGAGTCCAAGCGTTCGAGATCACCGTTCGCAATTTCCGCGACCAGCCTCAGCAACATCACGTTGTGCTTCGGTTGCCGCCGGGCCTGCAGGCGAACCCTGCCGTGCTCGAGGGCACCGTTGCTCCAAAATCGCGAGAGCGATTCACGGTCAGCTTGACCGCCGATCCCAATCTCACCCCGGCGGGAACCCTCATGATCCCGCTCGATATCCGCCTGGATGGAAACCATTATGGCGAACGCTTCGACTTCCTGGTGCAGATTCATCCCGAGCCGAACGCGAAGAAGTAATCTTCGGGATGACAATGCGAAGGAGAGTGCTCGCTTAAGCGATGATTGTCGTGGGATAGCGGAAAGGGTAGCGCGAAAAGGCTGAACTCGGAGCGTGAGTGCTACTGTAACCGCAGCGCCGCATGCTACTCAGCGGCTGATCGATTCTTGCGGCATGCCGGTTGAAGCGCGACGCACAAAATAAAAAAAGCGATTCGTGTTGCGGCTACCTCGATCTGCCGGAATCGATTGAGCGCGTTGGCAGTTGCCAGCGTTCGTCGAAGAAATCGGCAGCCACAATTCGGCCCGGAGCTTCGCTGTTGGCGGGCTGAGTAATGTCGATGATTGCCCAGTCGGGCAACTTGGGGTTTTGCTGCGAATTCGTGCGGTCATGCGCCTCCCGAAACGTGAGACCGCTATTCAGCACCACGTAGCGCTTCGTATTCAGCGGATTGGGGTAGATCATTGCGGGCACATGGCGGTCCGATGCGAAGCCCTGCTCTCCCATTCGCACCTGCCCGTCTTTCCACTGAATCGGCAGGCGATCCTGAATTCGCTCAATCCATCGGTTCGATGCCGCATCGCCCCAAAGTACGAGGTGGAATCGCTCGACATCCGCATCGGTAACCTCGTGGTCTCGCTTGATCCGTAACTCCCCGCGACACAAGGCGCGCCAGCGATCACGAAAGTGATCGGCCTCCGTCTCGACCCACGTCGCAACCGCTCGGTTCGACGCGTTGCGACTTGGCAGTACGACCAAAAACGGCTCTAAAAACGCATCGTCGATCGGGCCTTGCAGTCCCGGTCGCTTCGCGATTCCAGGATTCGCCAAGGACTCGCTTCCTGGCTTCCACACGCCGCCCGTACGCACGAGTTCGATGGTGCGTTCCACCCCTTCATCCGCGATTCGCAGCGATTGCTCATCGATCCGCAACGAGCGCACGGCACCAGGTGGAGTCAGTCGCAGCGCGGTGACGTTTCGGGTCGCAACGCTCAACCGGCCATCGTCCGTCAACTCGGCATCGATGCGGGCATCTTCCCAATGCTGCTCCAACCCCAGCGCCTCGAGCCAAAAAAGTTTTCCGTATCGCAAGGTGCGAGACTGCCACGAGACTTTACTGGGAGCGCTCGTGCGCCCTTTTTCAACTTCCGCGCGAACCAACGCCAGCAATTGCTTCAACGTCTCTGGTTCGTATTTGTGTTCAACCCGCGGTCCGATGAAGTGACGCAGTGTGCGTCCTTCCCGCTGATACGCAGCTTCCATGACCCGAGCCGCCTGGATCTGCTTGTCGTGCTCGCCACTGTACGCGAAAACCGGAACATGGAAGAGGTTGCGCACGTAATTCGGAACATCGTAACAACCCCATAAGCGCTGTTCGTAGATCGGTGGGTATTTGTCCGGTGAAAGCTTGTTGTAGGCTGCAGTCTCGGCAAACCCGGCACCCGGACTGACGACGCACCAGCGATCGGCATAGTGGGCACCCAGATGCCATGCGCCGGCTCCACCCATCGAGAAACCCATCAGCACGATGCGGTTTGCATCGATCGGATACTCGTCCCGCACGTGCTGGATCGCCTCCAACACATCGATTTCGCCAGCCGACTTGAATCCCAAACAATGCCGGCCGAACGGATGGAGTACGATCGCATCCCGCGGCGCGATTTGCCCGATCGCATGCTCCCGTTCATGGATGAAATGCAAATCGGTCTGCTTGTCGCCGCGTCCGTGCAACCAGACATAGAGCGGCAGCGGCTTTGTCCATTCGACATCTTCGGGAATGACCAGGCCGTACGGCTGAGCCGAATCGTCAATGCGCGAGCGGTAGCCGCGCACCAACAAACCTCGTTGGCGCTTCCATGGTGCCTGCTGCGTCTCGAGCGCGTCCAGTCGAGCGGTTGCCTGTTCCAGCGCAGACATCGCCTTCTCGAAATCCTTCGCCGAATAGAACTCCGTGTGCCGTAACGCATAATCGACTGCCTTCCAATAGATCTCCACGTCGGCTCGATCGGTGTGATCACGCAGGTCATCCAGCCGCTTCTGCAGTTGGGCGAGTTGGGACTCGAGCGAGTCGCGGACGGCTGCGGGAATCTCGATACCGGCGGGCGGCAATACACGCGAGATCGGTTCAGCCGCCGGGCTCAGCAAGCCGGCATTCGCGATCACGGCAAAAGCAACGAGCAAACCTTGCCGCCAAAACCGTCGATCGAAAGCACACTGCGGGAAGACGTGCCTCGCCATGCGTTGAAATGCGGATCGGCGTTTCAACGGGTCTCGGGCTACCATTCGCATCGGAACCTGACCTTCTGTCGGAGTGCAAGTGTGTGGGCGAATTCGTCTCGTGGTCATCATCGGCGGTTCGCGATCGCATGTCCCTGTCGCACGTCCCTGTCGCAGATTCCCTGTAGCCACGGCTATTTTTCGATCCCTTGCCGAATCACGATCGGGACGAAGCCCGTTTCGAATCCGGCGGGCGGACTGACGAGAAGTGCCGGATCGAGATCGGCGAGCGTTCCGCGTGTAGGAGGCGGTAGATAGTCGCGATCCTTGGTCCAATGCCGATGCAGTTTCTCGACACGGGCCTGAATAGCTTCGCGTTCTGACTCAGTCATGTCCGCGTTCTGCAAAGCCGGTTGATCGGCGAAACGGTACCACACGTACGTGAGGACGCTTCCGTCGCCGAGTTTCACTTTGAATGGACCGGCGACAGGGCCGGGCATCTTCCAACTGCTGGTCGGACTTTCCGGCGTAACGTACGGCTCGATGGTATCGCGTTCCGCGCGAGGGAACTCGGCTTGCCGCAATCCGGTCTCTTCGGGCACCTGCTCCGCCGCGACAGGAACCCATCGGGAATTCTGGTCCGACTCGCCCTTCACCAAGTGAAAGTACTCGGGAAGGGTCACCAGCGCCCCCGGCTTCGAGTCGGACTTCGGCGCGAGCTTTTCGTTCCATCGATATCCGAACGTGTTTTCATCGAGGGCGGTGGGGGTGGCAAACGTTTCCCAGGCGAGCCGCATTTTCTTTTCCTTCGGCGTACCATCGGCAAAGATTCTCCAAGTCGCGCCGCCTCGCCCCGGCAACTTATGCACGTAGGACTCTTGCGCATCGACGAGCCCACTCGCATCCGCGCCGCCCTCAAACCATGTCTTCACCTGATCCCACAGCGCTCGCTTGTTGTAAGAGGTGATTCGATGCACCAGTACCGAATCGCCCTCATTCGCAGCGGGGAAACAGGTCGGGGCAATGCGTGCCCATAGTTCGCCCTGGGCATCGGTTGACTGCAGCGAGGGAATATATTGCGTCTCCATTTGCAGATGCCGATTGGGATCGGATGGTCGACTATCCAGCAACAAGCCCGTGAAACGCGGCTCGTCCACCGCGGCTCGCGACCAGAAATAAGGCGTGAAGAATGCCACGGGCCCTTTAAAGTTTCCGGTGTTCAGAAACAGTGTCCACGACTGGTCGCCTGTCGGAACCTCCTTGCCGCTCGTCGTCTTTTTCGGATCGGT